>JAGWZS010000212.1 GCA_018971905.1 Rhodospirillales bacterium
TCCAGCCCGGAAAGCCGGATCTCGCGCCAGCGCGGCACGGCGGCGCGCAGGCCGGGAATGGAAAGGCAGCCTTCCCAACCCAGCGCCATGCCCGCCTCTTCCACCGGCGTGACCACCGGGTTGATCACGGCGCGCAAGCCAACCGTGCCACCGCCATCAGCCCTGCCGGCGGGCACATGAAACACGAACAGCCGAAGCGGCACATGCACCTGGGGCGCTGCCAGCCCCACCCCGCCCGCATCCTCCATCGTCTCCGCCATGGCGCCAATCAGCGCCTGAATTTCGGGGTCGGTGGCATCCTCAATCTCCGCCGCGCGGGCGAGCAATACCGGGTGGCCCATGCGGGCTATTTTCAGGATCGACATATTTGCATGATTGCCCCAGCAGAAATGATTTGGCGAGCGGGGGTTTTATGCTATAGGCCGCCCGCAGTTCGCGGACCGCGGCCCCCATTGGTCGTGCGCCGTGTTTGTCTGTTTTTATTTTTGTTTGGAGCACACAGCCCAGTGCAAGTTCTCGTTCGTGACAACAATGTCGACCAAGCGCTGAAGGCGCTCAAGAAGAAGCTGCAGCGCGAGGGCGTGTTCCGCGAGATGAAGCTCCGCCGTCATTACGAAAAGCCCTCCGAGCGCCGCGCGCGTGAAGCCGCTGAGGCCGTTCGCCGCGCCCGCAAGATGGAGCGCAAGCGGATCGAGCGCGAGGGTTTCTAAAACCCCCTCTCCCGCCTTCGGGCGGGGTGCCGCCAAATGCCCAGAATCAGCCGCAATGCCCAGGCATTCGCGGCTTTTCCTGTTTCAGCCCTTCTGGATCACCAGCACATGGGTGCCATCTGGCTGTTCCAGTAAATCCAGCAGCTCATGCCCCTGGTCCGCCGCGGCGCGGGGCACATTGCGCAGCGGGTCCTCGCCCTTCAGCCTCACCAGCAGAATCTGCCCGGTTTCCATGGCGTCCAGTGCAAGGCGGGTGCGCACATAAGTCATCGGGCAGGTTTCCGCCGTAATGTCGATGGCTTTGTCGTGTTTTGGCAGTGCGCTAACCGTCATATCTGTTCCTTTAAGGCTGGACCGGGCTGTAAGTTTGGGCCACAAGGCTCAACGATGAATATAAGCATCGAACGCCTGTGCATAGAGAACGGGCTGAAGATGACAGGTCCGCGCCGGGTGATTGCGCGGGTGTTGTCTGAGGCAACCGACCACCCGGATGTGGAAGAGCTGCACCGGCGGGCCAACCGTATCGACAACCGGATCTCTCTGGCCACCGTGTACCGCACCGTGCGGTTGCTGGAAGCCAAGGGCATTCTCTCCCGCCGGGATCTGGGCAGCCGCCGTGCGCGCTACGAGCCCAGCAGCGATGGCAACCATTTTCACCTTGTCGATAAAAACACGGGCAATGTAATCGAATTCGAGGCGCCCGCGGTTGAACAAACCCTGCGTGAAATCGCCCGCGCGCAAGGGCTGGAGATCGATGTGATCAAAATTGAGCTGTTCGGGCGCTCCGCCACATGAACCAGACTGTCGTTCCTGAGCTGCCGCGCTTCACCATCGGCAACGCCGCCCCTGGCTTTGCCGAGCTGCGCGCTGGTAATCTTGGTGTCCGGCTGGCCACCAATGCGGCGGAACTGAACGCCGCCCAGGCCCTGCGCTACCGCGTGTTCTACGAGGAAATGGGCGCCAAGGCCGATGCCGCTACCCTCGCCGCGCGGCTGGACCAGGATGAGTTCGACGCTATCGCCGACCATTTGCTGGTGGTGGACCACGACCTTGGCGAGGGCGCTGAAAGCGTGGTGGGCACCTACCGGCTCATCCGGCAGGAGGCAGCGGAAGCCTTCGGGCGCTTTTATTCCGAGAGTGAGTACGACATCTCGGCCCTCAAGCGCTTTCCCGGCCGCAAGCTGGAGCTGGGGCGCAGCTGCACCGCGCGTGCGTATCGCAGCCGCATGGTGCTGCAACTGCTCTGGCGCGGCATCGCGGCCTATGTGTTCCATTACGGCATAGAGCTGATGTTCGGCTGCGCCTCGCTCAACGGCACCAACCCGGATGCTCTGGCGGAAGAGCTGACTTATCTGGCCGTGCACCACAGCGCCCCGGAAGCCATCCGCCCGAAAGCTCTGCCGGAACGCTATGTGCAGATGCACCGCCTGCCGCCCGAGTCGATCAACCCCAAACAGGCATTGATGCGCCTGCCGCCGCTGATTAAAGGCTATCTGAGGCTCGGCGGCTTTGTGGGCGACGGCGCGGTGATCGACAACCAGTTCAACACCACGGATATCGCCATCATCGTGCAGACCGACCTGGTGACCGAAAAATATTACCGCCATTACGAGCGGGACGCCCGCTAAGGCGCTAAACGGGAACCGGAGCCCCGGAAGACACCGGGACCAGAAGGGATTTGACTATGGCTGAAGATGATCTGAACACACCCGAATCGCTGCTGCCTTACGATGAATGGACGCAGGATGCGCTGCGCCAGGTGGTCGTCAGCGCGCTGCGCCATGTGGCCGCCGAGGGCCTGCCCGGCGGGCATCATTTCTACATCAGCTTCAAAACCGCCTACCCTGGGGTTGTGATTCCGGAGCGGCTGAAGGCCCAATATCCGGATGAAATGACCATCGTGCTGCAACACCAGTTTCATGGGCTGTCTGTTGAGAACGAAACGCTTTCCGTGGGGCTCAGCTTCTCCGGCATTCCAACCACACTCGTCATCCCGCTTGCCGCCATCACCAGCTTCGCTGACCCGGAGGTGCGCTTTGGCCTGCAATTCCATGTGGATGTGCCAGAGCCGGTGAAAGTGGCCGACATTCCCGAGCCGCAAGGTGATGACGTGCCCGCCCGTGCCAGCGATGGCCCGGCCGATGTGGTGAGCCTGGACGCCTTCCGCCGCCGCCAGAAAGACTGAACCAGCATGACCGCCCCTTTGCAGCGCCGCCCCGGGTTCAGCTACTCGCCGATGCTTCCGCTGGGCGAAGACAACACGAAATACCGCAAGCTCGACATCGAGGGCATCTCCACCATCGAGGTTGAGGGCAAGACGGTGCTCAAGGTCACCGAGGGCGCGCTGTCTGAGCTGGCTTTTGCGGCATTTCACGATATCTCGCATCTGCTGCGCCCGGCGCATCTCGCCCAGCTTGCAGCTATTTTGCAAGACCCCGAGGCCAGCGAGAACGACCGTTACGTGGCCATGGAGTTTCTTAAAAACGCCGCCATCTCCGCCAGGGGCGTGCTGCCCATGTGCCAGGATACCGGCACCGCCCTGATCTTCGGCAAAAAGGGCCAGCGCGTATGGGTTGAGGGC
>JAGWZS010000213.1 GCA_018971905.1 Rhodospirillales bacterium
GTGCAGGGCAGGTTAAACAGGGCGCAGACCGTGGCGGTGGCCACGCCATGCTGCCCAGCCCCGGTTTCCGCGATGATGCGGGTTTTGCCCATGCGCTTGGCAAGCAGAATCTGACCGATGCAATTATTGATCTTGTGCGCGCCGGTGTGGTTTAGCTCCTCGCGCTTGAAATAGATTTTTGCGCCGCCAAGATGTTCGCTCAGCCGTTTGGCGTGCCAAAGCGGGCTAGGCCGCCCAACATAATCTTTCAGGTAAAAGTCAAGCTCTGCCTGAAATTTCGGGTCCGCCTTGGCGGCGCGGTAGGCGGCTTCCAGTTCCAGGATCAGCGGCATCAGCGTTTCCGCCACGTAGCGGCCGCCAAATTCGCCGAAGCGGCCGCGCGCATCCGGCCAGGCGCGCAGGCTGTTGGGGGTGAGGTCGTTCATCCCGTCTTTCTAGCGCAGCAATCTGGAAGGATAAAGGAGCAGTGCTACTTCCAGCTTGATCGAAAACGCCGGGAGGGGTACCAATGAAGGTACAAATGAGAACGATTCTTATTTGTGTCTTGAAGAGGACAAATGATGCTCGAGCAAGGTGCGGTTGGCGAAAACCATTTTCTGGCGGATGTGCAGCGTTTGCGCGTTTCGGCCCAGGCGATGATGGCCGGTGGCGGCGAGCCTGTGAGGTTGTTGCAAACCGCCATGTCGGCCGAGATTGCCTGCGTTCTGCGTTACAGCATGATCGCCGTTTCCGCCGATGGGCTGGAAAATGAATGGGTGGCCACCGAATGCGCCGCCCAGGCCGCGGATGAGCGCGAGCACATGGTGAAGCTGGCCAAGCGGATTACAGAGCTGGGCGGCAAGCCGGATTATTTTGCGGCCGGCTTGGCAACACGGCATGTGGCGCCGGAAGCCTCCAAGGGGTGCTTGCCAAGGCTGTTCGCAGAAAACCTGGCCGCCGAGCAATGCGTAATTGAGCTTTACCGTGAACTTTCAACGCATTTCGCCAGTGACCCGAAAACCCAGGCGCTGCTGGACAATATCCTGGCGGATGAGGAAACGCATACCAGCGATCTGGAAGATCTGCTGACCACGCAACTGATCTGAAAAAAGGCCCCGGAACGGGGCCTTTTTTATTGCCCGGCACTCACCATCGACAGGGGCGCGGTGAGCCTCCATAGATTTACCCATGCTGGTGGGTTTTCTTCTTGTTTTTGCTGATTTAGCCGGGCTGTCCCTCTATGGGGATATGTTCCGCATGCACTTCAGTGCGGGGCAGTTTCAGGTGCCTTATGATTTTGCGTGCTTCCATCTGGCGGGGCAGTTTTTGCAGTATCCGAATGCCTGGAACCCGGAACGGGTGCAGCAATTCTGCCCTTACATGTACCCGCCATCGTTTTTGTTTGTGGCAAAGCTGTTAAGTCTGCTTCCGTCAGTCTTGTCTTATAGCCTCTGGATGTTTGCAGGCTTGGCGGTTCTGGCGGCGGCGGCATGGGTAGTGGGTTTGAGAGGGTGGAGATTTGTTCTCGGCCTGTTTTCACCAGCATTATTTTATGCGGTTGATACAGGGCAGACAGGGTTGCTGACGTCCGCGATGCTTTTGACCGCATTGGGTACGGTGGAGAAGGCACCAGCCTTGGCTGGGCTCGCTGCTAGCGTTGTGATTATCAAACCGCAATGCGGTATTTTGCTGCCAATATTTTTTCTGGCTGGTCGGCATTACCGGGCTTTCTGGGTGGCGAGTATCGCGAGCTGTGGGTGGCTAATCTTATCAGTCGTTTTTTTCAAAATGGTAGCTTGGCACTACTATTTTTCCATTGAGCTGCCGATCTCGCGCATTGTTCTCGATAAGCCTTGGCCGCAACCTTATCAGGGCATCATGGTCTCGGTATTTTTGTTGTTGCGAAGCCTAGGTACCGGAATAGGGTTTGCCAGCCTCGGGCAGGCGGTTGTGAGCTGCCTGTGTATTTGGACGGGTTGGAAAATCTGGTGCGCGAAGATGGAAAACTTCCCGCGCATGGTAATCTCTCTGGTATTGTTGTTTCTGGTAACACCCTACGGCTATATTTACGACTTACCGTGCCTGGGCGTAGCGTTGTGTGGCCTGGGCGGGCGGAAAGGCCTGCTGACGGCTGCATTTTTTGCGCTTTCAATCACGCTTTATCTGCCAATGGCGATGCTGAATATCATCTTCGGGCCGTTTTTGCTGGTGATGCTTGCCTTGGTGGCTGCATCTTATCCAAAACTGACAGTGGAATAACCACCCCTCTGCTATGTGCCGGGTTGGTGCGAGGATAGCTTTAGCCTTCGCCTTGGGGCCGCTCGAAAGCGTCCTTGCCATCGAAGCGTTGCAGTTTTTCGATGTGCATCCAGGTGAATTTCGCGCCGATGCGCTGCACCAGATAGGAGATTTCCGGCTGGCCTTCGCTGCGGTTGGCAGCCAGCGAAATTGGATGCTTCAGCATGAAGCGCGCGGCGAAATGGTCGACCAGGAAGGTCTGCCCACCCGTGGGCGGATAGACGGTGACACCGCGGTTGGAAATGCCGGTGAGGGTGAAGGGGCTGTAGGCGGAGAGCTCTTCCAGTGTCTTGCCCAGCGTCTCAGCGTCCTGATCCGTCTCCAGAAACACATCGATGCCCACCAGCTCGCGCGTTGCGGGTTCCATATGCGCGGTGAGGTTGGGCCAGGGGGTGAGTTCCAATTTCTTATAGGTGCGGGACCTCATGGCCGAGCTGCGGCCCAGATTGGCGATCACCTGATCCGTAAACGCGGCGGTGCCCACGCCATGGCCACGCGGCGCAAGGTCGCCGGTGAGATTGCGGCCTTCGGCCAGCGTCACGAACAGCGCCTGCTCCACCGTCTCCGCCACGTCGAACGCGCCGATATGGCGCAGCAGCATGATAGCAGCGGAAAGCAGGGCGGTAGGGTTGGCCATGTCCTTGCCCGCGATGTCCGGGGCGGAGCCGTGCACCGCCTCGAACATCGCCACTTGGTCGCCAAGATTGGAGGAGGGCGCAATGCCCAAGCCGCCGACCAGCCCCGCCGCGAGGTCTGAGATGATGTCGCCATTCATGTTGGAAGTGACGATGACATCGAACGCTTCCGGCTTGATGACGAGCTGGTGGGCACAATTGTCGATGATGATCTGCCCGGCGCGGATGCCGGGATATTCCTTGGCCACTTTCTCGCCCATGCGCTTCATCATGCCCTCGGTGAGCTTCATGATGTTGGCTTTATGGGCGACAGTTACTGTATGGCGCTCC
>JAGWZS010000214.1 GCA_018971905.1 Rhodospirillales bacterium
GATGTCACGCTGGAAGAGGTGATGGCCCTTTCCGCCTGGATGACGGTGAAGAACGCGGCCGTGAACCTGCCCTTTGGCGGGGCCAAGGGCGGCATCCGGCTGGACCCCAAATCCCTTTCGATGCACGAACTGGAGCGCGTCACCCGCCGCTACACCAGCGAGATCGGCATCATCATTGGCCCGCAGCGGGATATTCCAGCCCCGGATGTGAACACCAACGGCCAGATCATGGCGTGGATGATGGACACCTACTCCGCCAACGTCGGCGCCACCAGCACTGGTGTTGTCACTGGCAAGCCGGTCAGCCTGGGCGGCTCGCTGGGCCGCGTGAAGGCCACCGGGCGCGGCGTGTTCGTCACCGGGCGGGAGGCGATGCGCCGCCTGAAAATCCCCATGGAGGGTGCGCGCGTCGCCATTCAGGGCTTCGGCAATGTCGGCGCCAACGCGGCGGAGCTGTTCGCCCAGGCGGGGGCCAAAATCATCGCGGTGCAGGACCACGGCGGCAGCCTCTACAATGGCCATGGCCTGGATGCCGTGGCGCTCGCCGCGCATGTGGCCCAGCACGGCGGCGTTGCGGGTTTCCCGGGCGGCGAGGTGCTGGGCACCGAGGAGTTCTGGACCGTCGAGACCGATGTCATCATCCCCGCCGCTCTGGAAGGCCAGCTCACCCTGGCGCGGGCGGAGCGCTTGCGCGCAAAGCTGGTGCTGGAGGCCGCGAATGGCCCCACCACCCCGGCAGCAGACGACGCACTGGCCGCGCGCGGCATTACCGTGCTGCCGGACGTGGTTTGCAATTCCGGCGGCGTCATCGTCTCCTATTTTGAATGGGTCCAGGATTTCTCATCGTTTTTCTGGAGCGAGGAGGAGATCAACCTGCGGCTGGACAAGATCATCACCGGCGCCCTCAACCATATCTGGGCCACCTGTGACAAATACCATTTCAGCCTGCGCACCGGCGCCTTTGTGGTGGCGTGCGAGCGTATCCTGCAAGCCCGCAACGAACGCGGATTGTATCCTTGAGAGCGGATGCTGAGCTGAGAAACCCTGGTAGCGGCGGAAGGATTTGAACCTCCGACCAAGGGATTATGATTCCCCTGCTCTACCACTGAGCTACGCCGCCAATGAGGTGAGGCAGCGGGTACTTCGCCCTGCCTGAGAAGTCAATGCCCGCAAAAAGCCCCGGATATATGTCCGGGGCCCTGTGCTGGGGCGTGGCCTAGCCCTCCATATCGCTGGTAATGCTGGCCAGCACTTGCGGCGCCTTGGCCTTGAGCACCAGAAACCAGATGAGTCCGATGCCCATATAGATGAGAAACACCGGCGGCAGGGCGCTGAAGGGCGCGGCGGGGTAGGGAAAGACGGAGGAGTAGATGACAAAGCCCATCATCACCGCGCCGATAACCGTGCAGAGTATATTGAAGGGCTTGAGCTGGCCAACCTTGTAAAGGTCAACCGCCGAGGCCAGGGCCACGCCGAAATACACCACCACGAAACCATAGGTGGCGATGGTGCCTGCCAGGCCGAACCCGTTCAGGAACCCCTCCGGCAGCAGCGCCAGAATGCAGAGCAGGCAAAGCGCGCCGGACACATATACCGCCATGTGCGGCGTTTTATGCTTGGCGTGCACCAGGCCCATGGAGTTGTGCAGGAATTGGTAGCGGCCCATGGAATACAACATCCGCGAACTGGCATTCACGCAGGCCAGGGCGCAGGCGAAGGCGGAGATGATGGCGGCGAAATACACGATGCCGGCGGCCCAGGGCATCCCGGCCTTGTTGGTCATGTCAGCAAAGGGCGAGGAGGAGCCGCCGATGGCGGCGGCGTTATCGCCCATGCCCATCACCATCAGGTAAGACATGATGGTGAAGAAGATGCCGACGATGAGCGGCGAGCCAATAACGGCATAAGGGATATTCTTCACCGGGTCGGCGGATTCCTTGGCGAGCGTGGCGGAGCTTTCAAACCCAACCCAGGAGAACACGGCAAAAGCCATGGCGCTCATTACCCCGCCGAACGGGATTTTGGAGAAATCCAGCTGCGTGGTGTCGATCACCGTGCCATGCTTGCCCACCACCAGTCCGGTGATGATGACGATGATGCCAACCGAGAGCGCCTCCAGCGCCAGCCCCATGCGCGAGGAAAACTGGATATCCCGGTACCCTGCCAGCACCACCAGTGCCAGCACCACCAGCGCGATGAGCAGCTGCGCGCTAAACCCCAGCGTGATGCCGAACACGCCAAGCACGTTATTCACGAACAGCGGTTCCGACATCAGCACCGCCACGGCGGTGGTTATGTAGGCCAGCACCATGGCCCAGCCCGCCAGCGCACCCGCCACCGGCCCGAAATTGCGGCCGATATACACGAAATAGGAGCCAGCCTCCGGATGCCGCTTGGCGAGCGAGGAAATGGTGCCGCCGACGAACACGCAGCCAATTGTGGCCAGCAGATACGCCACCCAGGAGCCAACCCCCGCCAGCCCCGCCACCACGGAGATGTTCAGGGCGGGGGTCATGGTGGGTGCGATATTGGCGATGGATTGGCCCAATGTTTCAAGGCGGTTGAGCGCGCCGTGCTTTAATTGTGCCGGCGCGTGTCCGGCGGCGTCTGTAGTGGCGACCATGCTGTTGTCTCCATGGGGTGAGAGCGACCGCCCAACACAAAGCAACCTTCGTGCCGAACAGTCGGCACGGCGCTGGGCCCGGCAAATTAGAGGCTTTAGGCGGCAGGCTTGGGGCAACGGGCGCAGGATGGACAGGGCTTTGGCCAAGGCAGAGAATAATCTGCACACTCTTGCCGCAAGGGGCGTATTTTTTAAGCATGAATAAAGATAGTTTCGTGGTAATTCTGGGCGCGGCAGCATGGCGCTAATTCTCGCCAGTACCTCCACCAGCCGCCAGGCCATGCTGCGCCATGCGGGCGTGGCCTTCACGGCGATGCCGTCCGGGGTTGACGAAGCGGCGCTGAAATCCGGTTTCTCCGGGCCGCCTGCGGCCCTTGCTGCCGCACTGGCGCGGGCCAAGGCAAGCGCCATCTCCGCGCGGCATCCGCAGGCGCTGGTCATCGGCGCAGACCAGCTTCTGGTCTGCGATGGCAAAATCTACGACAAGCCCCGCGACCTCGCGCAAGCCGCCGCGCATCTGCGCGCGCTCTCCGGCCGCCCGCACGAGCTGGTCACCGCAATCTGCCTGGTGCAGGGCGGCGCGCCGGTCTGGGCGCATGAGGAAAATGCTCATCTC
>JAGWZS010000215.1 GCA_018971905.1 Rhodospirillales bacterium
GGCAATTTACCTCCACATAGGCTTTGCGTTTTCTGTGAAACCGGATAAGCGCCTCGTCAAAAAGGAGATATATAATGCAGTTTCGAGCCGCCATTCTTGCCGCGACCATGCTTGCCGCGCCGCTGGCGCTGGCTGGCCGTGCTGCCGCCCAGCCGGTTGCTGGCCCGTATGTAAGCCTGGGTGGTGGGCTAGACCTGAAAAGCGCTGTCACTCAGAAGAACATAAACATCGGCGACAGGAATTATCCCGGAGACCTGAAGGCCGTGTTTAAAAATGGCTACGACCTAAACGCCGCCATCGGCTACGGCTTTAATAATGGCTGGCGCGTGGAGCTTGAGGGTGACTACATCCGCAACGGCGCGGACAAGATCAAAGTCGACGGTTTCAGCGCACCCACCAGCGGGCACGAAACCCAGTATGGCGGCTTCCTCAACGGCATTTACGATTTCGATATCGGCCTGCCCTGGCTCTACCCTTATGTGGGCGCGGGCATTGGCTGGCAGGAAGCCAAATATAACAATTTCAATGTCACCGGGCTAACAATCAATGAAGCCCGCGGCTCCTTCGCCTACCAAGGCATTGTTGGCCTGTCCTTCCCCATCGCGCCGCTCAAGGGGCTTTCCGCCACGGTCGAGTATCGCTTCATCGGCCTCACGGCAGACCGCCGCTATCATTACACAGGTAGTTTCCTGCCTGTCAGCATCCGGCAGCAGGGTGAGTATAACAACCAGATCAACATTGGGCTGCGTTACGAATTCGCGCCACCCGCTCCCCCCGCACCAGCGCCAACGCCTGCTTCTGCCCCTGTGGCTGCGGCTCCGGCTCCGGCTCCGGCCAAGACCTACCTGGTGTTCTTCGACTGGGATAAGTACAGCCTGACCCCGCGTGCGACCCAGATCATCGCGCAGGCCGCGTCCGACTCCAAGACCCAGAACGTCACCACGCTTGAGGTGAACGGCTATACCGACACCTCCGGCACCGCCGGGTACAACATGGGCCTGTCGATCAACCGCGCGAAGGCGGTTGCCGCCCAGCTGGTGGCGGATGGCGTTCCGGCTTCCGAGATCGAGATGCACGGCTATGGCGAAACCCACCTGCTGGTGCCCACCGGCCCCGGCGTGCGCGAGCCGCAGAACCGCCGCGTGGAAATCATCTTCCACTAATCTTCGCATCCGCGAGGAAACGCCCCGGCAGGCAACTGCCGGGGTTTTTTATGGTCAGGAAATTGTCACCGCGTAATCACTCAGCGGCAGTTTCTGTTTGATCACGCCATTCTCGAACAGGAAATCCCTGTAGGTTTTATAGCGCTTCACATTCAATGCCGCTGGATCGGTATCGAAATAAGGCGGCAGCGCGTGCCAGGAGGCAATATCTAGCTTGTCATTCAGGCTCGGATTATCCTTCAGGAATTTCGTCAGCATTCCGTCCGGGTCAGCCTTCAGCGCGGCAACACCTTCCTTCAACGCGCCAAGAAACGCCGACAGTGCCGGATTTTTCAGCCCGTTGACATTCGAGAGCAACAGCAGCTCGTCCGAAGGCGGCACGCCGTAATCCTCCGGCAGGAACACCACCGGCTCCAGCCCCTCCTCTGCAAGCTGAATATCCTCGTAGGTCCGGTAGGTGCCGATCACCGCATCCACCTCGTTCGAGCGCAGGGCAGAGACGAGTTCGAAATTCACGTTCACGAGCTGAATATCCTTCAGGCTCATGCCAACATGTTTCAGCATGGCACCGATAATCACCGGCTCCACCCCGGCCACTGAATACCCCACCTTGCGGCCCTTCAAATCCTGCAGCCGGGTTACGCCGCTGCGCTTCAGCGCGGTCAGGGTGTTCAGCGGCTGGTTGATGAGCGTACCGGTGCGGCGCACGGGCAGGCCCTGGTCCACCAGCAGGTAAAGCTGGGTTTGGTAGGTCAGCGCCGCATCGGCCTTGCCAGCGGCCACCAGGCGGGGTGGCACATCAGGGTCGGTTGGGGCGATAAGCTTCACATTTATCCCGGCCTTCTCATAGGCACCGCAATATTTGGCAGCGAAGAGGGGGGCATGGTCCGGGTTCACGAACCAGTCCAGAATCAAGGTGAAGTCTTGCGGCGTTGCGGCACGCGAAATGGCGGGGGCGGCAAGCGCGCCCACGGTGGCAGACAAGAACAGGCGGCGATTGAGGCTCATAGGCGCTCTCCCTTCGCTGGCATGACCCAGACAGGTTCAACGGGTATAATCTCAGTCCGCACCACGCAGACACCCCGGCGGCGTCAATGTCCTGGTTTTTTGCCTGGCGTCAATGGCCGCCCAAAAGCTCGGCCTTCAGTTTTGGCGCATTCACATGTGGGCCGATGAAAACAGCCAACACCAGCCGGGCCAGTTGCGGGTTGCCGACATGCCCAACAAATTGCCCGTTTTCATAAGCGTTCATGCCTTGGTTCTGGAAAATAAACTTGATGTTCTCACCGGCGGAAACCGGTTTTAGCGTAGCCAGAAACTGCTGAAGGTCGGCGTTGCTCAACCTGCATGGCGCCATGCAATTGGCGGTGAGCCCTTTTTTCCAGGAGGATCGCACCTTGGCGAGCCCCACACTGCGCACGAAATGCAGTGACAGGATCTTCGGTTCCGCGGATTGCAGAATGCTGTGCGCATTGTTCATCGGGTGAGGCAGATACAGACCGGCCACATAAATGTGCACATGCAGGATTGAATATGTCCGCAGCCCAATGCCATTCAGCGTCAGGGTCTGTGTGCCCAGTGTTTGCGCATCGGGCATGGTAACGCCGCCAAGCTGTGCGGCTTGCGCACGCAGGGGCGCCATGGCGCTAAGGGCAAGAAGGCTTGCGGCGAGGAAATTTTTATTCAGGCGCGTCATAAACTTTAATATAATGGTTGAACTTGAATACAGGCCAGCCCAGCCACCCATACTAAACGTATAATAATGTTTTGTTTTTCTGCCAGTTAAACCCAGCCCGCCAGAATCGCCAGCGCCACGGCCAGCCCCACCTCGCGGTTGAGCCTGAACAAAGCCAGGCAGCGCGCCGGGTTGTTAATATCCAGCCGGATAATCTGCCACACCATCAGCCCTGCTGGCAGCAGCATCATCCAATAGCCCCAACGGTGCAGGGAGAAGGCGCTCATCGCCAGCAGCAGCAGCAGGAAGCTGAGGCCGTAGCAGATGCACAAAGCCTCCCGCGTGCGGCGGCCGAACAGCCGGGCGGTGGATTTCACGCCGATCATCGCATCGTC
>JAGWZS010000216.1 GCA_018971905.1 Rhodospirillales bacterium
CGCCCTGCTGCGCCGTCATGAGTCCACCCGCGCGGAGGCAAGCGGTGCCGCCCCGGCCAGCGTGCTGACCCGTGGCGATCTGACGCTGGATGAGACCAAGCACCAGTGCCTGTGGGGGGGCAAGGATATCCAGCTGACGGTAACAGAGTTTCTGCTGGTGAAGGCCCTGGCCCAGCGGCCCGGCATGGTGAAGAGCCGCGACCAGCTGATCGACGCCGCCTATGGTGAGAATGTGTATGTGGACGACCGCACCATTGACAGCCACGTAAAGCGGCTGCGCAAGAAATTCCGTAATGTCGATGGCGAGTTCGACCAGATCGAGACGCTCTACGGCATCGGCTACCGCTACAAGGACGCGTAAACTGGCCCAGAAATCCCGCATGTCGCGCCTGTTGCGCGACATTTTGCTCGTGAATTTGCTGCCGCTGGCGCTGATTTTCGCGGCGCTGCTCTATCTGGACCAGTACCAGCAGGGGCTGCTGACCGCTGAGGTTTCGGCCCTGCGCGAACAGGCGCGGATTTATGCCGGCGCCATCGCCGAAACGGCGGTGCAGGACAATAACGGCCAGCAGACGATCAACCCTGACCTTGCCCAGCCGCTGCTCTATTCATTGACCGAGCCGACGCCCAACGCCCAGGCGCTGATTTACGGGCCGGATGGCGAGCTGATCGCGAATTCCCGGGTGCATCCGGGCGCTGGCGGAGGGATTGTAACGGAACCATTGGCACCGCCGCCGCCGCCCGGGGTGTTCTCGCGGGTTGTGGGGTTCATCTATGACCATCTTTCTGGCTCGGTGACTGGCAGCGAGGATGAAACCGGCATTATTGGCTCTGGCGCCGGGCAGCAGCCAGACACGCTGGGCTGGCAGCCGGATGCGCGCACGGTGTTACAGATGACCGGCGCGGGCGCTGACACATCCTCGCAGGAGGCGCCGCCTTTTGTGCGCCGCGACCAGGAGGGGGTGCTGCTGATTACCGTGGCGGAGCCGGTTGAGCATGGGCAGCAAACGGTGGGCACGGTGCTGCTGACACGCGAAGCCTCGGAGGTGGATGCGGCGGTACTAGCCGTACGGATTTCCATCCTGATCCTGTTCGCGCTGGCGCTGGCGTTGACGGTGATTGTGTCCTTCTACCTTTCCCGCACCATCGCCCGCCCGCTTTCAAGGCTGGCGGCGGCAGCGGAACGGATGCGTGAAGGCCTCGCCGGGGCGCAGACGCTGCCCAGGCCAATTACCACCCGCAACGACGAAATTGGCACGCTGGCACGCACGCTGGAGGGCACATCCCAGGCATTATGGTCGCGGATGGATGCGATTGAGAAATTCGCCGCCGATGTGGCGCATGAGATCAAGAACCCGCTCTCCTCCATCCGTTCCGCCGTGGAGACGCTGAGCCGGGTGGAAGACCCGGCCAGGGCTTCGCGCCTGCTGGCGATTGTGACCCAGGATGTGGGGCGGTTGGACAGGCTGATTACCGATATCTCCGACAGCTCACGGCTTGATTCCGAACTTTCCCGCAGCCGGTACGAGATTGTGGATCTGGCCCGGATGCTGGCCACACTGGCGGAAATTCATGACGCCACCCGCAAGGAAGGCAGCCCGTTCATGGAGCTGGATGCCACCACCGCCCCGCTGCTGGTGCGCGGCTCTGAAACCCGCCTGGTGCAGGTGCTGCGCAACCTCATCGGCAATGCGATCTCCTTCAGCCCTGAGGGCGGCAAGATATTCCTGCGCGGACGCGAGACCGGCGGAATGATCGAGCTGGCGGTGGAGGATGAAGGGCCGGGCATCCCTGATGGCAAGCTCGATTCCATCTTCGACCGGTTTTATTCCGAGCGGCCGCAGAACGAGCAATTTGGCAGCCATTCCGGGCTAGGGCTTTCCATTTCGCGGCAGATTGTGGAGGCACATAAGGGCCGGATTTCGGCGGAAAACCGCCGGGACGAGGCAGGGCAGGTGATTGGCGCGCGCTTTGTTATAAGGCTGCCGAAGGCGGGGGAATAGCAAGATAGAAACGGCGAAACCTTCCAGGCCGATGAAGAAAGCGGATGTGCCGGCGTTTCTTACTGCCATTGCGCGCGGCAACGACAACCCGCGCACGGAGCTGGAGTATGGCACGCCCTTCCAGCTGCTGGTGGCGGTGGCGCTCTCCGCCCAGGCGACGGATGTGGGGGTAAACAAGGCCACACCGGGGCTGTTCGCCGTGGCGCCGGATGCGGCGGGGATGGCGGCACTTGGCGAGGCCGGGATTGCCGAGAAGATCAAGACCATCGGGCTTTGGAAGGCCAAGGCAAAGAACGTGGCGGCACTGGCGGCGATGCTGCTGGAGCGCCATGGCGGCGAGGTGCCGGGCGAGCGCGAGGCGTTGGAGGCGCTGCCCGGGGTGGGACGCAAGACCGCGAATGTGGTGCTGAACGAGGTTTTCGGCCAGTCCACCATGGCGGTGGATACGCATATTTTTAGGTTGGGCAACCGCACAGGCATTGCACCCGGCGTCACGCCTCGCGCGGTGGAGGATGCGCTGGTTAAACGCATCCCGAAAGAGATGCTGAAACCCGCGCATTTATGGCTGATTCTGCACGGGCGCTATGTGTGCAAGGCCCGCCGGCCAGAATGCTGGCGCTGTGCAGGGGCGGAATGGTGTACGTTTAAGGGAAAGACGCTTCATCCGGGGTAAAACCTCCAGGCGCTCTTTCCGCCGAATCGTTCGCCGTATTATTCATGATAAATCAAGCCTGCTTCGTAGCCAGGCGTAACCCTAAAAGGCTTATCCTGAACTCCCACCGTGTAAACTCTGGAAAGGCTAAACGTGTCCATAAAAGCAAAAAGAACGAGGTATATAAAACATACGATCGCGGTTGCGGTGTATTGCTTTCTTTCCCTTGTCCTGGTTGACCATGGCGCCTCCATTACACGAAACCTGTCCGGAGAGGGGGCAGACCCTTACGCGTTCGTATGGTTTCTAGCTTGGTGGCCACACGCGGTGGGGGCTCATCTCTCGGCTATCATAACAAAACTGGTATGGTACCCCCTTGGCGTTTGCTTAGCCTGGCTTACCGCGGTGCCTGCTTTGGCCATTATCTAACCGCAACAGCCGGACCCGTTGTTACTTATAATGTTTTGGTCATTCTATCTCCAATACTTTGCGCATGGTTTGCCTATCTGGTCTGTTTTCGCCTGACGGGGGCGTTGGCTGCGTCCCTGGTCGGCGGCTTCCTGTTTGGCT
>JAGWZS010000217.1 GCA_018971905.1 Rhodospirillales bacterium
GTGCGGCCAATGCGGTGCACGTAATCCTCGGCATGGTGCGGCACGTCGAAATTAAACACGTGGCTGAGCCCGCCAATGTCGATGCCGCGCGCCGCGACATCCGAACACACCAGAATCTTCAGCTCATTCGCCTTGAACTTCTCCAGCGTGGCAAAGCGCACGCTCTGCGGCAAATCGCCATGCAAAGCCCCAGCGGCAAAGCCGTGCTTGAGCAGAGATTTCAGCAGAATATCCACATCGCGCTTGCGGTTGCAGAACACAATCGCGTTCTGCACGGTCTCCGCCCGCAGCAGTCGGCGCAGGGCCTCGCGCTTGTCGTGCTCGTTCACCAGCACCAAGCCGGAGGTGATGGTGGTGGCCACACTGGCCGGGCGGGAGACGCTGATCTGCTTCGGATCCGTCAGGAACGCATCCGCGAGGCGGCGGATTTCCGGCGCCATGGTGGCGGAGAAGAACAGCGTTTGGCGCGTCGTGGGCAGCAGCGAAACAATCCGCTCAATATCCGGGATGAACCCCATATCCAGCATCCGGTCGGCTTCGTCGATCACCAGCACCCGCACGTCGCGCAGCAACAGCCCCCCGCGCTCGAACAGGTCGATCAACCGGCCAGGGGTGGCAATCAGCACGTCCACGCCCTTGGTCAGCACTGCCTTCTGGTCGGCCATGCTTTCGCCGCCAATCAGCAGCGCATGGTTCAGTTTCAAATTCTTGCCGTACTGAACGAAATTCTCCGCCACCTGCAGGGCCAGTTCGCGCGTCGGCTCCAAAATCAGCGAGCGCGGCATCCGGGCCCGGGCGCGGGAGCCCGCGAGAATATCCAGCATCGGCAAAGTGAAACCGGCGGTTTTGCCAGTGCCGGTCTGCGCCACGCCCAAAACATCCCGCCCCATCAGCACCACCGGAATGGCCTGCGCCTGAATTGGCGTGGGCTTGGAATATCCCTTCTCCGCCAGCGCCTTCAGAATTGGCTCGGACAGACCCAGAGACGCGAAATCAGCCGCCTCGGCCTGGACGGACTCCACTTCCGGCGGAAGGGCTGGGGTTTCGGGCTGTTCAGCGTGGTTCGGGTCGGACAAAAATTGGATCTCTCGTGGTCGGTGGCGCAGCAGCGCGCCGAGCGCGTAACGCGCCCAGGTCAATGCGCCCCGTATCGGCAAAGAGCGCCGCAAAGTCAAGGATCACTATGGAAAATCGCCGCTCCGGGCGCATCCAGCGCGTCCAGAATCGGGCAATCGGGGCGGCCGTCGCCATGGCAGGTGGCGGCAAGGCGCTTCAGCGTGCGGCTCATCGCCGCCAGCGCCGCCGCTTTCTGGTCCAGCTCCTCGATATGCCGCAGCGCAATCGCCTTCACCTCGGCGGAGCTGCGCGCCTTGTCCCGCCAAAGCGAAAGCAGCTGGCGGATATCCTCGAAAGGAAATCCCAGATCGCGCGCGCGGCGGATGAAACCAAGCTCGTGCAGCTCGGCCTCGCTGTAATGGCGGTAGCGGTTTTCCGTGCGCAGCGGCGCCTTGATCAGGCCGATGCTCTCATAATGCCGGATCATCTTCGCGGAAACGCCTGTAATGGCCGAAGCCTGCGCGATCGTTACCAAATTCATGCCACTCTCCATTGCCGCAGCCGCAGCGCATTGCCAAGCACGCAAAGCGAGGATGCCGCCATCGCCCCTCCGGCCAGCGCCGGGCTGAGCAGCCCTAATGCCGCCGCCGGAATACCGACAACATTATAGATAAGCGCCCAGAACAGCCCCTGCTTCAAAATCCGCCAGGTGCGGCGGGCAAGGTCCAACGCCGCCGGGGCCAGTACGGGGTCCGCCCGCAATAGCGAGATGGGTGCCGCCTCAATCGCCACATCCGCCCCCTGCCCCATGGCCATGCCGGCATCGGCGGCGGCCAGGGCCGCAGCGTCGTTTATGCCATCGCCCAGCATCGCCACGCGTTGGCCCTCGCGCCGCAATGTCTCAATTACGTCGCGCTTCATCTCCGGCGTGGCCTCTACCACCACCCGGGCAATGCCGAGCTTCTCCGCCAAAGCCTGCCCAGCCGCCCGCCGGTCGCCGGTCAGCAGCAATGTTTTTATGCCCGCCGCCGCCAGCCGGTGCACGGCCTGCGCAGCGCTCGGGCGGATGGTGTCGGTAAACCCGAAGGCACCCAGCGCCTCGCCATCTGCCGTCGCCAGATAGGACCAGCTTTTCTCATCCTCCTGAACCGGCACGTTTGGCACCAGCCGGGTGGAGCCGAACAGATAGGTCACGCCATCCACTTCGCCCTGCACGCCTTTGCCAGGCAAGGATTTGAAATTCATGGCGGGTGCCACGCCATCCTGGCGCAGCGGAATGGCAAGCGGGTGCGTATCCTGCGCCGCCAGCGCCGCCGCGATGCCGCGCAGCCGCGTTTCATCCACGCTGGCGAGCACCTTCACCTCCACCAGTTGTGGCTGGCCGGTGGTCAGCGTGCCGGTTTTGTCGAAGGCCAGCACGTCGATTTTCGCCGCCGCCTCCAGCGCATCGGCATCGCGGAACAATATGCCGGCCTTCGCCGCCGCGCCCGTGCCAACCATGATCGCCGCAGGCGTGGCCAACCCCAGCGCGCAGGGGCAGGCGATCACCAGCACCGAAACCGCGCAGATGAGCGCATGGGCGAAGCTTGCCCCATGCAGCAGCCACGCGGCGAAGGTGATGGCGGCAATGCCCAGCACCACCGGCACGAACCAGGCGGAGACCCTGTCCGCCAAACGCTGCACACGCGGCTTGGCCGATTGCGCCTGGTCAATCAACCGCGCCATCCGGTCCAGGAAGCTCTCGCCGGGCGAGGCGGTCACACGCAGACGCAAAACACCATCCAGATTCAGCGTGCCCGCCAGCAGTTTCGCCCCCGGCCCACGCGGTTGCGGCAAAGCCTCGCCGGTGACGGGGCTTTCATCCACACTGCCCTCACCCTCCAGCACCTCGCCATCCACCGGCACGCGCTCACCGGGGCGGAGGATGATCTCATCGCCGGGTTGCAGCACCACCACCGGCACATCGCCGCCCGCGGCCAGATGCGCCTGCTCAGGCCGCAATTTTTGCAGGCCGGAGATGGATTTCGCCGCCTCCCGCTTGGCCCGGCCCTCCAGATATTTGCCCAGCCGCACCAGGGCGATCACCGCCACCGCGCTTTCGAAATAAAGCGGCCCACCGACGAAAAAATCCCAAACCGAGAGCCCGTAAGC
>JAGWZS010000218.1 GCA_018971905.1 Rhodospirillales bacterium
CGCGCGAGCAATTTATCCCTTATATGGCTTGAAGTCGTAGCGTTCGAAGATCGCCATCGCTGTAGGTGAATGAATGAATTCTAGCCAAGCGCTCGCGGCTTGCGGATGCGCTGCACCCTTGACCATCGCACCGGCATAGATTGCAGTCGTGTTATCCGCCGCAGGGATCTGGATATCCTCAATTGGATGGCCCGCCTGCTCCTGAAACACCGCCTCTGATTTCCAGGTTATACCGGCGTCAGCCAGGCCCTGCATCAGAAAAAGTGGTGTCTGCCTGTGGTGGATATGAGTGAGCACGGTTGTTCCGTTTTTCACGCCAGTATCATAGATTGCGGATTCCAGCGCGTCGCCTCCGGCTTTCTTCAGCGACATCTCAATCTGCCTGGCGATGCCTTCATAGGCGGGATTCGGCATCACGACACGCACGCCAGGTTTATCGAGATCAGCAAGGCTTGTGATATGTGCCGGATTGCCTTTCGGCACCATGATTGTCAGATCATTGGTCACGTACGGCACGGCCTTTCCGGTTAGTGTGCCATCGGCGATCAGCGCCTTAACCTTCTTCAAACCGGCGAAATAAGCGTCCGGCTTGGCAGTGAAGGTCATGTTCCCAGAGGTGAAAGTGCCGCCATCCTTCATCGCGGTCACAAGCATTCCAGGTGGAATGGTCACATAGAATATCCGCCCCTTATATTGCGGATACTGTTCTTCAAATGCCTTCACCAGTGGCGCCATGGCGAAGAAGTAATTGCCGCCAACGTAAAGCACCAGTTTCGGGTCGTTCACGCTGCCATGGAAATCCGCCATGTCGTCGACTTCAGGAACCGTGAACTCGAAACCCTGGTTCACCGCATCGTTATTTTCTCCATGCTGCCAGGGAGGAAATATCTTTTCGGCGTAATGCGGCGCCTCGGCCTTGCCATTCCATCCTGTATCAGGTGTTTTTGAATTGGCATTCGCTACCTGCGATGTTTGCGCGAACGAGCAAATAGGTACTGCACCAAGAAAAATCGAAGCGGCGCCCGCGCGCAGCAAGCTCTTAAAGCGCATCGAGTTCTTCTTCATCTTATGATCTCCCGATTGGCGTGTTTACCCAGCCGTGTAGTGAAACCCAGCCATCTGTAATTGGGGAATGGTGCCAACCACGCCGGGACTCAACACCGCACCGGGGATAAGATGATTAGTCAGTTCAGCCGCCAGTGCCTCGTGCGACAGTTTGTCCGGGTTTGTGCCCTTTTTCAGCAACGCAGCGGTAAATTCCCAAATCGCGTTATGACACCCGATAAAGACCACGCCTCGGCGCTGCAATACGGTGATGCCATTGGCGGCGGGCGAGAACGCACCTGATGGATTATTGAAATCTGTTGCAGACGAGGAAGCGGCGGCAGGAACGTCAATGAGCGTATTCGACGCAAATTTTCCCTTGGTAAACGAGGCAAGGTCATATTTGTCCCAGATCGTTTGGTCGTACAGCGCCAGATGAGCGGTGCCATGCGTCGCCGATACCGCCAGAAAATCTGAATGCTTCCACGAGTAGACTTGTACGTTGATGGCATTGCGCATCAGATTCAGCCAAGGGCTCTCGATAACCGTATTGTCCCAAACCTGCTTTGGCTTTCCGGTATAGGCGATAACGGCGTTTAATGCTTCGCTGTCCCACTGATCCGGGTTTGTCAGAATCATCGGCACTGTTTTGAAATTTCGCCGCCGCGGCGCCGCATTGAGTTTTGCCGTAAGTGCAGCAAGTGTGCTGGCACCCTGCGGCTCAAGGGAAGCATCCGTTGTATCGGCATGCGCAGACTGGAGACTCATGCTCGCAAGCCCGGCCGCGCCGATAGATAGCCCTACGCCCCGTAACAGATTCCGGCGCTTTGTGCTGGCGGAATTTGCATCATTTTTAATATCAGATTGAGACATTGCGTTTCTCCATTTGTAAATTTATGTAGGCACGTTCGTGGATATTGGTTTAGCCCCCTACTCCCAGGTTGGTAGGAATAGTTGTCGAATATGTCACTTCAGGATTAGCATTCTGACTTTGACCGATATCATCCTGAAGATGGTTGATTTCGGCCTGCTGCTCCTGAACCTGATTCTGAAGCTTGGCGATGATCAACGGCATATCTGTCGTGGATTCTTGCCCGTTCGATGACGGCATCGCACTCGCCAAGACAATGTGAGGCTGAATGGCAGGGCTGGCAAACGCCGTCATGGGCATTAGCAAACCGGCCAGCGCGCTAACGGTGAGAAAGGAACGGGTCATGATGTGTCTCCTAAATGTTGTTTAAAAGAACGGTAGTTCGGATTTGCCGAGCCGTCCTTTGATCTCGATGACAGAGACATACGCCTCCGATATCTAGAAATATAACTTATTGTTCAAATGAATTTGATCGATTTTACAAATGGTTTGCGACGCCTCCAGACGATCTTGTGGAAAAAAGACACCATGACGCTTGAGCAGCCGCATGCCTTTGTCGCTGTGGCGGAACGTGAGCATGTCACCCACGCGCTGAGCATTGGTCTGCCCCCATTGCTCAATGCAGCGCTGTTCAAGCCAAACGTTCAGAGAGAGATACGCCGCGTGTTTGCGGAGAATTTTGTGGTCTATGGTGCCCGCAAGGTTTGGCGGCGGTTGCGCCGGGAGGCCAGCCCGTTGCCCGCTGCACCGTGGAGCGGCTGATAAAGAGTATGGGATTGCACGGGGTGGTGATCGATTCAGGTTTGTCCAGAGCCGTCATGTTGTGGGTGGCATGTGCATTCCTGCCATGTTACCGCAGGGAGGCTGTCTGCGATGGCGTCGCTGAAAACTCTCCACTGTGCGCTGTGCAATTTTCAGACAATACCCTTAGTTATACCTAAAAACACATCGAATTGATGGGGCTGTCGATCGCCCGGCGGAAATAAATCAGGCATCAGACCCGTGATGGCGGTTGCTTGCAACATAGCCGGATAGAGGCTTACAGTTTAGCCCCGCCGGATGGAGCAATACCTCCGTTAAGTCAGGAGTTTGACGGTCTTAAATGACCTGAAAATAAATAATCTGCACGCGAAACATCAAAGGATTCCCAATGATAGCCTTGATTGAAGAACGTCAGCCAACCCCCTGCCAGCCAGGTCAGCCCATCACCTTCGGCGCCTGCCGCGCGGTCACGGTAACATCTGTGTCTGAGATCGGCTGGCGGGACACCGGAAAACTCATCGAAGAC
>JAGWZS010000219.1 GCA_018971905.1 Rhodospirillales bacterium
GCCGTGTGCAGGGCGCGCACCGCAAGCTCGGTATATTCGGCGGAAACCAACACCGAGACCTTGATCTCCGAGGTGGTAATGGCCTGGATATTGATATTCCGCTCCGCCAGGGTTTTGAACATTGTACCCGCCACACCGGCGTGGCTGCGCATACCCACGCCGACCACAGAGAGCTTGGCCACATTCGGGTCGGAGGTGATTTCGGCAAAGCCGATTGCCGGTTTTGCCTGCTCCAGGCATTGCAGGGCGCGGGCCATGTCGGTTTTGCCGACGGTAAAGGTCATGTCTGTTGTGCCGTCGGCCGAGACATTCTGCACGATCATGTCAACGTTGATATTGGCTTCCGAAAGCGGCACAAACACGGCGGCGGCGATGCCAGGCCGGTCGGGCACACGGCGAACGGTGACCTTGGCTTCGTCCCGCGAATAGGCGATACCGGCTACAATTTCCTTTTCCACAACCTCTTCCTCATCAACAACCAGTGTGCCCGGGATATCCGCGAAGCTGGAAAGCACCTGCACGCGCACGCGCTCTTTCATCGCCAATTCCACCGAACGGGTTTGTAGTACTTTTGCGCCCACGGAGGCGAGCTCAAGCATCTCCTCGTAAGTAATTTTGCTCAGTTTCCGTGCATTAGGAACAATGCGCGGGTCGGTGGTGTAAACGCCGTCCACATCGGTATAAATATCGCATTGGTCGGCTTTCAGCGCCGCTGCCAGCGCCACGGCGGAGGTGTCAGACCCCCCACGCCCCAGCGTGGTAACACGGTTATCCGGGCCGACCCCCTGGAAACCCGCCATCACCGGAATTTGCCCTTGCTTCATGCGTTCGATTAGCTCATCGCCGTCGATGCTCTGGATCCGGGCCTTTCCGTGCTCGCCATTGGTCTCCACGGCCACCTGCCAGCCTTGCCAGGAGCGTGCGTCCTGTCCCAGCTCCTGCAGCGCTATCGCCACCAGCCCGGCGGTAACGTTTTCGCCGGTGGCCACCACCGCGTCATATTCCCGCGCGTCGAACAACGGCGAGAGGGACTGACAATAGCCAACCAGTTGATTGGTAACGCCAGACATTGCCGAAACGACAACGGCAACCTCATTGCCTTTATCGGCCTCGGCCTTGACCCTGCGGGCCACATTCTTAATCCGGTCAAGGTCGGCGACGGAGGTGCCGCCGAATTTCATCACGATACGCGCCATAATAAACCTGAAGTCCAAAACCTTGTGGAAAGCGGGCAGGGGCGTCACATAGCGGTGGAGCAAGGTTTGAGCAATGAGCCAAGGGTCGGTCATAGGAGAAGAAATCGCGCGGTTCGACGCGCTGGCGGCGGAATGGTGGGACCCGCATGGCCCCATGCAACCCTTACACATGATGAATCCGCCCCGCGCAGCCTGGGTGGCAGAGCGGGTGCGGCGACGATTAGGGGCGGGAGTCGCGGTTCTGGATGTTGGCTGCGGCGCTGGTCTGCTGGCCGAGGCGCTGGCCCGCGAGGGCTTCGCTGTGACAGGGCTGGATGCCGGGGCCGAGGTGATTGCCGCCGCGCGCGCCCATGCCGAGGGGCAAGGGCTCGACCTGACCTACCGCCAGGGCACGGCCGAAGCACTGGCGGCGGAGGGTGCCAAATTCCCGGTGGTGACGGCGCTGGAGATTATCGAGCATGTGACTGATCCGGCGGCGTTTCTGGTCAGCCTCAAGGCGTTGCTGGCGCCGGGGGGCTTGCTGTTCCTCTCCACCCTCAACCGCACGCCCAAATCCTACGCGGTGGCGAAGCTGGGCGCGGAATATATGTTGCGCCTGCTGCCCGTGGGCACGCATGATTGGAAGCGATTCATCACGCCCGTTGAGTTGGGGGGGCTATGCCGGGCGGCGGGTTTGCGCCTGGCGGACACGGCGGGGCTCTCTTATTCGCCGCTGGCGAGGGGCTTCAAGGCGAGCCGGGATTTGTCGGTGAATTACATCGCCATGGCCGTGGCGGATTAAGGAGAGCGCGATGCCGGATGATTTCGCGGCGCAGTTGACCACCTGGCGGCATTATCTGCACGCCCGCCCGGAACTCTCCCGCCAGGAGCGGGAGACCGCCGCCTTCGTCTGCGCCCGGCTGGAGGAACTCGGCATTCCCTACGAGGCCGGGATTGGCGGGCATGGCGTGGTGGCCAGCCTGAAACGCGGCGGCGCCAACCGGGCTGTTGGTTTGCGGGCAGATATGGACGCGCTGCCGATCCCCGAGGCCACCGGCAAGCCATATGCCTCGCGAAACCAGGGGGTTATGCATGCCTGCGGGCATGATGGGCATACAACCTCCCTGCTGGGGGCGGCGATGCTGTTGCAGGATGATCCGGACTGGTCCGGTCAGGTGCATCTGGTGTTTCAGCCCGCCGAGGAAGGCTTCAAGGGCGCACATGCCATGGTTAAGGACGGGCTGTTCGCGCGGTTCCCGATGGAACGCATCTTCGGCTACCATAACTGGCCGGGGCTGGAGACGGGAACGGTGATGGTGCATCCGGGGCCAGTGATGGCTGGGGCGGCGAATTTCGAGATCACGCTGAAAGGCCGGGCCGGGCATGCCGGCATGCCGCATCTCTGCGCGGACCCGGTGCAGGGCATCGCCCAGTTGATCGTGGCGGTGAACGCCATTGTGGCGCGCAACCTGCCACCCTTGCAGCCTGGGGTTATTTCCACCTGCACGCTGAAGGCCGGCGAGGCGAACAACCAGGTGCCGGAGCGCGCCAGCATGGGCGGCACCATCAGGGCGTTCTCGGCCGATGCGATGGCGCTGCTGAAGCGTCGCCTGGCCGAAACGGCGGAGGGGGTTGCCACGGCCTTTGGGCTGGAAGCGGAAATATGGATCGGCGGGGATCTGGCCCCCACGGCCAACGCGCCGGAGGCGGCGGAACTGGCCGCCGAGGCCGCCCGGAATGCGGGGCTGAAGCTGCGGCGGGACATGGAACCGACCATGGGGGCGGAGGATTTCGGGCGGTTCCTGGCGGATATTCCCGGCGCCTATGCCTGGATCGGTAACGGCCCCAGCGCCGGGCTGCACAACCCAGCCTACGACTATAACGACGAGATTCTGCCCGTGGCGGCGCGGTTTCTGGCCGCCTGCGCCAAGGCGGCGCTGCGCTGAATGTGCTGTGGAGCTTGAAGGGCCCGGCATTGTTCTGGACCGCGCCCCGCATGGCGAGGGCGATTTCATTGTCACG
>JAGWZS010000220.1 GCA_018971905.1 Rhodospirillales bacterium
GGCAGGGAGGCGCGGAATTCGCCCACGGTGCCCCCCATGCGCGCGATGACACCCAGCACGCGCACGGCGGCGTAAAGCGCATCGTCGAACCCGTACCATTTGTCGTTATAAAAAATATGGCCAGACATTTCGCCCGCCAGCGGCGCCTTGGTTTCCGCCATCTTGGATTTGATGAGCGAATGGCCGGTTTTCCACATCAGCGGTTTGCCGCCGGCTTTCGCCACTTCATCAAACAGCACCTGGCTGGCCTTCACATCCGCGATGATGGTGCCGCCAGGATGGTGCTTCAGCACGTCTCGGGCCATCAGCACCAGAAACTGGTCGCCGAACAGAATATGGCCTTCATTGTCCACCAGGCCGATGCGGTCGGCATCGCCGTCGAACGCCACGCCCACATCGGCGCCTTCCTTCTTCACGGCTTCGATCAACGCCTCGAGATTCTTCGGCACAGTCGGGTCCGGATGATGGTTGGGGAAGGCGCCATCCACCTCGGCAAAGAGCAGCTTGTGCTGGCCAGGCAGCTTGGCCGCCAGTTTGCGCAGCACATCGCCCGCGGCGCCGTTGCCATTGTCCCAGACGATCTTCAGCGCGCGCGTGCCGTCCCAGTCTTGCAGCAGGCGCGCGACATAAGCCTCGGAAACATCCTGCTGGCGCACGCTGCCCTTGGCCTCTGGCACCACCTGGCCCTTGGCCGCACGGGCGCCGAGATCCTGGATCTGCGCGCCAAAGAACGGCTTGTTCTTCAGCATCATCTTGAAGCCGTTATAATTCGCCGGGTTGTGGCTGCCGGTGACCATCACCGCGCCATCAGCCGGGGCGGTGAAGGAGGCATAATAGAGCATCGGCGTCGGTCCCTGGCCGACATCCACCACCTCCATGCCCGAGGCCAGCAGCCCTTCGATGAGCGCCTTGGACAACGCGGGGGAGGAGAGTCGGCCATCGCGCCCCGCGGCGACAGTTTTGCCGCCAGCCTCGGCCACGATGGAGCCGAACACGCGGCCGATGGCGAAGGCATCCGCCTCGTTCAGCGTTTCGCCAACAATGCCGCGAATATCGTATTCGCGCAGGCTGCTGGCCGGGAATTTATGTGAAAAGCTCATCGATTCCTCGTGGAAACCAGGGTTATGCGGTTGCGTATTTCTTCAGAAATTCACGCACGGCGGGGCTGAGGTCCGGCCGGGCGAGCGAGAAGGCGATCTGGGCCTCCAGAAACCCGATCTTGTCGCCGCAATCAAACCGCTGGCCCTCGAATTTCAGGCCATGGAAGGGTTTTTCGCCGATCATCTTGGCCATGGCGTCGGTCAGCTGTACCTCGTTGCCGGCACCGGCTTCCATGCGGGCAAGATAGGTGATGACCTCAGGCAGCAGCACGTAGCGGCCGATGATGGAGAGGTTGGAGGGGGCTTCCTCCGGCTTCGGCTTTTCAACCAGCCCCTTCACCTCAACCCGGTCGCCGTGAACGGCGCCGATATCCAGAATCCCGTAGCGATTGGTCTGCTCACGCGGCACCTCAGAGACCGCGACGACATTGCCGCCGGTCTCGTTATACACTTTGGCGAGCTGCGCGGTGCAGGGGGTTTGGCTCAGCACCAGATCATCCGGCAGCAGGATGGCGAAAGGATCGTCGCCGATGAAGGTGCGCGCGCACCAGATGGCGTGGCCCAGCCCCAGCGGCACCTGCTGGCGCACTGTGGTGATGGCGCCGGGGGGCATGGCTTCTTCACGCAGCAGGGCCAGGGCTTCGCGCTTGGCGCGTTCCGCCAGCGTGGCTTCCAGCTCGAAAGCAATGTCGAAATGGTCGATCAGCGCGGTTTTGCCACGGCCGGTGACCATGCAGAACTGGTCGATACCCGCGGCGCGGGCCTCATCCACCGCATATTGGATCAATGGCTTATCAACGACGGGGAGCATTTCCTTCGGCATGGCCTTGGTGGCGGGCAGAAAGCGCGTACCGAGGCCGGCAACGGGAAGCACGGCCTTGCGCAAGGGTTTCACCAAAGAGATCCTCCTATCCAGTCGTCTTGTTGTTTAGGTGCCACGCCCGGCATGGGGCGGCAAGATGAAGCGTGCGGGTGACATAAGCCAGGAGGCCCGCGCCGCATAGTCTGGGGCGTATGACAAAGCCGCAACGGCCTCGCCAGGGGGGCTAGCCGCGCGGCGCGGCGGCACGGGCAAGCCGGTCGTTGATGGCAAGGCCGAGGCCCACCGCAGGGATGGGCGCCGCGGCAATGGCGGCAAGGCCGCGGTGCGCGGCGTGTTCATCCAGCCAGTGCAGCGCCTTGAACAGATTGGCGGCGGCCTCGATCAGATTTTGCGTCGCGGAAAGCTGGAACAGCAGCGCGCCCGCCGGAGCCGGGCCAAAGGCAAGAAAGGCTTCATCCAGCCCGGGCGCGGTGGCGTTCAGCCGCACCGGCAGGTTTGGCGCGTAATGTGAGGCCAGCATTCCCGGCGCGGCCAGGGCAGCGCCGGGCGCCGCGGTGGTGGAGAGCGGGCCGATGACCGCCTCCAGCGCCTCACGCGTAACCCCGCCGGGGCGGAGCAGCACGGGGGCGGGACCGGAGAGGTCCAGCACGGTGGATTCAAGGCCGACGGCGCAAGGGCCGGAATCCAGCACCGCGGCGATACGGCCGCCGAGGCTTGCCAGCACATGCGCGGCACTGGTGGGCGAGATGTGGCCGGAGCGGTTGGCCGACGGTGCTGCGATAGGCAGGCCAGCCAGGGCCAACATTTCATGCGCCACGGGGTGGGCGGGCACGCGCACGGCAAGCGTTGGCAGCCCCGCCCCCGCCAATTGCGAAACCGGCGAGGATGCCCGGCGCGGCAGCACCAAAGTGAGGGGGCCGGGCCAGAAGGCGGCGGCGAGTGTTTGCGCCATGGCATTGGGGCGCACATGCGCGAAGGCGGCCTCAGCCGAGGCAAAATGGCAGATGAGCGGATTGAAGCTGGGCCGGCCCTTGGCTTCATAAATGGCGGCGACGGCCTGCGCATTGGTGGCGTCCGCCCCCAGGCCGTAAACCGTTTCGGTGCCAAAGGCCACCAGTTGCCCGGCACGCAGCCATTGCGCCGCGCCATCCGGGCTGGTGATCAGCCTGGTTGGTCCGGGGTTGTCAGTCCTGCTTGCCGTCAAGGTCCCGCGCCACTTCCGGGCTGTGCAGGAGTTTGTTGATCTTCGTCGCTTCGTCCAG
>JAGWZS010000221.1 GCA_018971905.1 Rhodospirillales bacterium
GTCTCCACCGCCGAGGTTGGCCGTGGCATCGTGATGCGCCGCTTCCATGCCCGCGGCCGTGGCCGTTCGGCGATGGTGGAAAAGTGGTTCAGCCATCTGAAGATCGTTGTTGAGGAGCGCGAGGCCGCTGAAAAGCCGAGCCGTGACGCGCGCCCGGGTTTCGGCAAGAAGGCCGGCAAGCCCGTAGCTGAGACGAACGCTGGGGAGGCCGCGTAATATGGGTCACAAGATTAATCCGATCGGCCTGCGCCTCGGCATTACCCGCACCTGGGACAGCCGCTGGTACGCCGACAAAGACTACGCCAAGCTGCTGCATGACGACATCAAGCTGCGCAACCATTTGCGCGGCAAGCTGAGCCAGGCGGGCGTGTCCCGCGTGGTGATCGAGCGCCCGGCCAAGAAGCCGCGCGTGACGATCTACGCCGCCCGCCCGGGTGTCGTCATCGGCAAGAAGGGCCAGGATATCGACAGCCTCCGTAAGGAACTGTCCGGCATGGCCAAGGCCGATGTCGCCCTGAACATCATGGAAATCCGCAAGCCGGAAATCGACGCGACGCTGGTGGCCGAGAACATCGCCCAGCAGCTGGAGCGCCGCGTGGCTTTCCGCCGTGCGATGAAGCGCGCCGTGCAATCCGCCATGCGTTTGGGCGCCCAGGGCATCAAGATCACCTGCTCCGGCCGTCTGGGCGGGGCTGAGATCGCCCGCGTTGAGTGGTACCGTGAAGGCCGCGTGCCGCTGCACACGCTGCGCGCCGACCTGGATTACGGCACCGCCACCGCCAAGACCACCTACGGCACCTGCGGTGTGAAGGTCTGGATCTTCAAGGGTGAGATTCTGGTTCAGGATCCGCTGGCGCAGGATAAGCGCGCGGCCGAACAGGCTCCGCAGCGCTAAGGAATTAATGCCATGATGTCTCCTAAGCGTACCAAGTTCCGCAAGGCGCACAAAGGCCGTATCCACGGCAACGCCAAGGGCAACACGCAGCTGAATTTCGGCGCGTTCGGCCTGAAGGCGCTGGAGCCCGAGCGTATCACCGCCCGGCAGATCGAAGCCGCCCGCCGCGCCATCACCCGCTCCATGAAGCGTGCCGGCCGCGTGTGGATCCGCATCTTCCCGGATCTGCCGGTTTCCACGAAGCCTGCCGAAGTGCGTATGGGCTCCGGTAAGGGCAGCCCGGAATACTGGGTCGCCCGTGTGGCCCCCGGCCGTATTGTGTTCGAGATCGACGGTGTCCCCGAGACGCTGGCCCGCGAGGCGCTCTCCCTGGGTGCCGCCAAGCTGCCGATCCGCACCAAATTCGTCACCCGCATCGGTGAGGCGTAAGAGTTATGACCACTGCATCTGATATCCGGGCGAAATCGCCGGACGAGCTGAAGGCGCTGCTGGTGGATTTGCGCAAGGAGCAGTTTAATCTGCGGTTCCAGCGCGCCACCGGGCAGCAGGAGAACACCAGCCGCGTGCGCACCGTGCGCCGCGACATCGCGCGCGTGAAGACGATTCTCGCGGAACGCGCCCGCACCGCCGAGAAGGGTTAAGAGGGTACCATGCCGAAACGTGTTCTGACCGGGCGGGTCGTGAGCGACAAGATGGACAAGACGATTACCGTGCTTGTCGAGCGCCGCATCATGCATCCGCTGTATAAGAAGTTCATCCGCCGCTCCAAGAAGTACGCGGCGCATGACGAGAACAATGTCTGCGTGGAAGGTGACCTGGTGCGCATTGAAGAATGCGCGCCGATCAGCCGCCGCAAGACCTGGGTGGTGACGGAGCGCAATGGCGCTGCGCTCGCCGCCGAAACGCCGGCCGGCTGAGAGGGATTTGAGACATGATTATCGTTGAATCCAATCTCGACGTCGCTGACAACTCTGGTGCCAAGCGCGTGCAGTGCATCAAGGTGCTCGGCGGCTCCAAGCGCAAGACGGCCTCCGTCGGCGATGTGATCGTGGTGTCCGTTAAGGACGCGATCCCCCGCGGCAAGGTGAAGAAGGGTGACGTGCATCAGGCCGTGGTGGTTCGCACCGCCTATCCCGTGCGCCGCCCTGATGGCAGCGTGATCCGCTTCGACCGCAACGCGGCCGTGCTGATCAACAAGCAGCAGGAGCCGATCGGCACCCGTATCTTTGGGCCGGTGGTTCGTGAGCTGCGCGCCAAGAAGTTCATGAAGATCATCAGCCTGGCGCCGGAGGTGCTGTAATATGGCCGCGCGTATTAAAAAGGGTGACAAGGTGCTGGTGATTTCCGGCTCCTCCAAGGGTGCCCGTGGCGAGGTTCTGCGCGTGCTGCCGGCCGAGGAGAAGGCGGTTGTGCAGGGCGTGGCCGTGGCCAAACACCACACCAAGCCGAACCGCATGGGCCAGGAGGGTGGCATCATCCCCCGTGAGGCAGCCGTGCATCTATCGAATTTGGCGTTGATCGATCCCGCCACGGACAAGCCGACCAAAATTGGCTTCCGCGTGCTGGATGATGGCCGCAAAGTGCGTGTCGCTCGCAAGAGCGGCAACGCGATTGACGGCTGAAGGAGGCCGCAATGAGCGAAGAAAGAATTCCGCCCCGTCTGCAGAAGCATTACCGCGAGGTGGTGCGCGCCGAACTCAAGAAGGAGTTTGGCTACAGCAATGACATGCAGATCCCGGCGCTTGAGAAGATTGTCATTAACATGGGCGTCGGCGAAGCCGCTGGCGACCAGAAGAAGCTGGACGCAGCTGTGGCGGAGCTCACCCTAATCGCCGGCCAGAAGCCGGTGAAGACGGTGGCGAAGAAGGCGATTGCGGGCTTCAAGATCCGCGCCGGTCTGCCGATTGGCGCCAAGGTGACGCTGCGCGCCGACCGCATGTTCGAGTTCCTGGACCGCTTGGTCACCATCGCGCTGCCGCGTGTGCGCGACTTCCGTGGTATTCCGGCGAATAAGGGCTTCGATGGCCGCGGCAATTTCACGCTCGGCGTGAAAGAGCAGATCATTTTCCCGGAAATCGTGTACGACAAGGTCGATGCGATCCGCGGCATGGATATCTGCTTCGTGACCAGCGCGAAGACCGACGCGGAAGCGAAGGCGCTGCTCAAGGGTTTCAACCTGCCGTTCGCGAAGTAAGGCAGCGGGTTTGGCAAAGTTTTTGGAAAACGGCTGGGGGTTCCAGCAGGTTCCGGA
>JAGWZS010000222.1 GCA_018971905.1 Rhodospirillales bacterium
CGCGCCCCAACCCTCACGCTTTGCAATCTCAGCCTCGTGCCCGGGCAGCGCGAAAATATCCGGCGCCCCGCGCAGCAGCCCATCAGCGTGGAACTCCCGCACCGTCTTCTCGCCCATACCCTCAATATCGAACGCGCCACGCGAGCAGAAATGGATCAACCGTTCCACCACCTGCGCCGGGCAGGTCAGCCCGCCGGTGCAGCGGCGCACCACATCGTCATCCACACGCACCGCCAGAGAGCCGCAGACCGGGCAATGATCCGGAAATTTGAATGGATGCGTATGCTCACCCCGTTTCAGCACGCCGAGTATCTGCGGAATCACATCCCCCGCGCGCTGCAACTCCACGACATCGCCGATGCGCACATCCTTGCGGGCGATCTCATCCTCATTATGCAAGGTGGCGTAGGTGACCAGCACGCCACCGACATTCACCGGCTTGAGGCGCGCACGCGGGGTAAGCGCGCCGGTGCGGCCCACCTGAATTTCAATATCCTCCAGCGTGGTGCTGGCTTTTTCTGCTGGAAACTTCCATGCTACCGCCCAGCGCGGTGCACGGCCCACAAAGCCAAGCCGGTTCTGCAAGGCAAGATCGTTAAGTTTGTAAACCACGCCATCAATGTCGTAAGGCAGATCGGCGCGCTTTGCCCCCATCTCCGCCTGAAAACCCTCAGCTTCATTTTCCGTTACAAGCCGGGAGAGCGGATTCACCGCAAACCCCCAACGCCGCAAAACCTCCAGATAGTCCCAGTGAGTTTGCGCCACGTTCACAGAGGTTTCGCCCTGCGCATAGGCAAACAGCGAGAGTTTCCGCTTTGCAGTGATGCTGGCATCCAGTTGGCGCAAGCTGCCCGCCGCCGCATTGCGCGGATTGGCGAATTGCCGCTCCTGCGATTCATTCAGTGCCAGAAAATCTGCCTTGGTCATGTAAATCTCGCCCCGGATTTCGATAAAATCCGGCGCATCCTCCGGCAAAACCCGAGGCAGGCTTTCAAGGGTAAGGATATTGGCGGTTACATCCTCGCCTTCCATGCCATCCCCGCGCGTGGAAGCCCTGACGAATTTCCGGTTCTCGTACGTAAGGGAGATGGAAAGCCCGTCCATCTTCGGCTCGGCGACAAATTCTAGCGCCTCGTCTTTCAACCCCAGAAACCGTCTGATACGCCCTACGAAATCCGCAAACTCCTGCGCATCGAACACGTTATCCAGCGAGAGCATCGGCGTGCGGTGAATGATCTTCTTGAAACCGGGAGCAGGCTTGCCCCCCACCTGTGCCAGCGCCTTGGCATCGTCCCGCCATTCCGGATGCGCTTCCAGAATCGCCGCCGCCTCACGGCGTACGGCATCGTAGTCGGCGTCGGTGATCTCCGGCGTGTCATGTTCGTGGTAGGCAGTATTGGCAGCTGCGATCTTCGCCAGCAGCGCGTCGAGTGTCTCTCTGTCGTTCATCTTATCAACAGGCTTTCGGCCGCCTGCCGCGCCGCCTCAGTCACACTTTCGCCAGAGAGCATCCGGGCAATTTCCTCGCGGCGTTCAGCCTCGCTCAGTATCTTCACTTCGGTGATGGCGCGCCCATTTGCCTCGCGTTTCTGCACCCGCATCTGCGCCGCCGCGCGTGCGGCCACCTGCGGGGAGTGCGTGACCACCAGCACCTGCACGCCCTCCGCCACGCGGGCCAGGCGCTCACCCACCGCCGCCGCCGTGGCACCGCCAATGCCGGAATCGACCTCGTCGAAAATCAGCGTCTCGTTATCCGCCCCAGCGGAGAGCACCACTTTCATCGCCAGCATCAGGCGGGAAAGTTCGCCGCCGGAGGCAATCTTGTCCAACGCGCCCGGTTCCTCGCCAGGATTGGTGGCGATGAGAAACCTTATGGCATCCGCCCCGCGCGGGCCCCATTGCGGCTCCGGCAGCATAATGCGCTCCACCACAAACCGCGCGCGCTCCAGCTTCAAGGGCGGCAATTCGGCGGCAATGGATTTTTCCAGCTTAGCCGCCGCTTTTTCGCGCTGTGCGGAAAGGCTGGCGGCTTTTTCCACATAAACACCGCGCAGCCGGACGGTCTCGGTGGTGAGTGCGGCGATATCCGCCACGCCACTTTCTAGTGCTGTGATACGCCCGCGCAAATCGGCAAAGAAGGCGGGCAGGTCTGCCACTTGCACCCCATGCTTGCGGGCGGCAGCACGTAGGGCGAACAACCGCTCTTCCGCAGCTTCCAAAGCGCGAGGGTCATCCTCCTCCGCGGCAGCGAGGCGCTCCAGAAAATCCTCCGCTTCAGCCAAAGCGATCTCGGCGCGTTCAATCGCAGCCATCGCCGGGCCTGCGGGGTTCACATGGCCAGCAGGCACGGTGATTCGCGCCACTGCCCGCGCCGCCGCGCGCAAGGCAGAGGCCGGAGCGTCCTTGCGCCGGTCCTTGGGCCGCAGCTCGGCCATGGCGCTGGCAATGGCCTCGGCCCGGCGCTCCCCCGCCTGTAAGCGCAGGCGCTCGGCGGCCAGAGCCTCCTCCTCGCCCTCCCTGGGGGCCAGCTGGTCCAGCTCAGCCGCCGCGTGGCGGAGAAACTCCTCCTCTTTCGCGGTTTCTTCTATCTTCCGCTCCGCTTCCGCCAGCCGGGCCGCGGAATTTCGCCAAGCCTTAAACGCCGCCGCCACGCCCTCCCGCGCCGCCTCCGGCACGCCGAACGCATCCAGCAGCGCGATATGATACGCCGGGTCCGCCAACCCCACCTGCTCATGCTGGCCCTGCACTTCGATGAGCAGGGCCGTGAGTGTTTTCAGGAAGCCGGCGCTCACCGGCTGATCGTTCACCAAAGCGCGGGAGCGGCCATCGCGCGTGACGATGCGCCGCACCAGAATATCGCCCCCGGAATCGAGCCCCTGCTCCACCAGCAGCGCGTGCGCGGGGTGCGCGGCCTCGGCCGAGAAACTGGCCGCCACCACGGCCTGGGCCGCCCCGGCGCGGATCAGCCCGGAATCCGCCCGCGCGCCCAAGGCCAGGCCAAGGCTGTCCAGCAGAATGGATTTGCCAGCCCCGGTTTCACCGGTCAGCGCCGTCAACCCGGCGGTAAAATGCAAATCGAGCCGCTCAATCAGCACCACATCGCGGATCGAGAGGCTGTTCAGCATGGCCCTGTCAGAATG
>JAGWZS010000223.1 GCA_018971905.1 Rhodospirillales bacterium
AAGCGGCTGGGCTATGGGCAGGAAAACATGGCGCCGTGGAATTTGAGTTATGCGGTCATCGGCGCCTCGCTGCTCTGGGTGGGCTGGATGGGCTTTAATTCCGGCGGCGCCATGGGGGCCACGCCGCGCGCGGGCATGGCGGTGCTGAACACGCAGATGGCCGCCGCCGGGGCGACAGTCGCGTGGACCTTCGTGGAATGGCTGGTGCGGGGCAAGCCTTCCGTGCTGGGGGCCATTTCCGGCGCGGTGGCGGGGCTGGTGGCGGTAACGCCTGCCGCCGGGTTCGTGCTCCCCGGTCCGGCATTGCTCGTCGGCCTGGTGGCGGGTGCGGTCTGTTTCTGGACCGCGACCGAGCTGAAACATAAATTCAGCTACGATGACAGCCTGGATGCGTTTGGCGTGCATGGCGTGGCGGGCGTTATCGGCACGCTGGCCACCGGCTGGTTTGCCTTCGGGCCGCTTTCCGGCGGGGCGGCGGTGGGCGGCGCGCATTTGCTCGCGGTGCAGGCGCTGGGCGTGGCGGTGACCATTCTTTATTGCGCGGCGGTCAGCTGGGGTCTGTTGAAAGTCACAGACCTGCTCGTGGGGCTGCGTGTGACCAGGGAGGAAGAACGCGAGGGCCTGGATATTGTGCTGCATGGTGAGCAGATTTTCTGAAGGGCCGCACGCCAGATATAAAAAAGCCCGGCAAATGCCGGGCTTTTTCGTAGCGTCAAAATCTTACGGTTTCAGCGCATACATGGCGTAGTTGCCGTCGTGCCACTTATAAATGGCGTAAGCCGCGTTCACCACGTCGCCCTTGGAGTCAAAGGTGATCGGCCCCAGCACCGTGTTCCACGGTCCGCCGGATTTCAGCTCGGCCGCAACCTTTGTGGGGTCGGTGGTGCCGGCCTTGGTGGCGGCTTCAGCCCAAACCTGCACGGTGGCGTAGGAATACAGCACATAGCCGCTCGGGTCTTCGTGCAAAGCGGCCAATTCAGCAACCACCTTGGCCGCGGCGGGGTCTTTCTCGGCCGGCGGCGGGAAGGTCATCAACATGCCCTCAGCGGCGGAACCCGCCACCTGCCAGAGTGCTGAGGTCACGGCGGCATCTTCGGAGAAATATTGCGGGGTGAAGCCCTGGGCGGCGCCTTCGCGCATGATCAGCCCCATGTCGGAATAATAGCCGCCCATATACACCAGTGTGATTCCCTGCTCCTTAAGCCGCGAGATCAGGGCTGAGTAATCTTTGTCGCCGGCGGTGTAGGAGGTGTTGTACGCCACCGCTACGCCCAGCTTCTTTAGGTTCAGCCGCACCTGGTCGGCAATGCCCTTGCCGTAGGTGGAGTTGTCGTCCAGCACCGCGATCTTGGCTTTGGGGAAATGCTTGGCGATATACTCGGCCGCCACCTTGCCCTGCTGGTCATCGCGTCCGCAGGTGCGGAAGATGTAGGGGCTGCCGTCATCCGTATAAGCCGGGTTGGTGGAAGCCGGAGAAATTTCGATAATCCCGGCATCGGTATAGACCTTGCTGGCCGGAATGGAGGAGGCGGAGCAGAAATGCCCATCCACCATCACCACGCCGTCAGAGACCAGTGTATTGGCGGCGGAAACCGCCTGCTTTGGGTCGCAGGCATCGTCCACGGCAATGGGCACGATCTTTTGGCCCAGCACGCCGCCGGCCTTGTTAATGTCGGCGACCGCAAGGTCGAAGCCGGATTTCAGCTGCACGCCAAATGCGGCGTTGGAGCCGGTGAGAGGCCCCGCGACGCCGATTTTAACCTGCGCGTGGGCAAGGCCAGTGCTGAGCGCCAGCAAAGCGGCTGTACCGTAAAGAATGTTGCGCAATTGAAGCTCCTGTTGTTGCTTGCAGAGAAGGCGGGTACGAGTATGCGCCCATAATTTGGGCTTTATCAATGGCCGCCTTCCAGATAGGCCGCCCTGATTTCAGGCTTTGCGAGTATTTCTACGCCAGTGCCCTGCATGGTAAGAACGCCGTTGACTAAAACATAAGCGCGGTGTGCCAGGCGCAGCGCCTGGTTGGCATTCTGCTCCACCAGCAGCACGGTCAGCCCGGTTTCGCGGTTCAGCTCGCGGATGGCCCCGAAAATCTGTTTTATCACCAAGGGCGCCAGGCCGAGGGACGGCTCGTCCAGCAGCAGCAGTTTCGGCTTGCTCATCAGCGCGCGGGCGATGGCGAGCATCTGCTGCTCACCGCCGGAAAGCGTGCCCGCCCGCTGGCCAAAACGCTCCTCCAGCCGTGGAAACAGCGCGAACATTTTTTTCAGGTTGGTGCCGTAATCCTGGTAGTTCACCACCTGCGCGCCCATCAGCAGGTTTTCCTCCACGCTCATGCGTGGAAAAATCCGCCGCCCCTCGGGCGATTGCGCAATTCCCTTACGGGCGATCTGAAAGGCGGGCAGGGCGGTGATGTCCTCGCCATAATACAGCACGCGCCCGGTTTTGGCCCGGGGTTGGCCAAAGATCGTCATCATCAGCGTGGATTTACCCGCACCATTCGCGCCGATCAGCGTGACGATCTCGTTTTCAGGCACCTCGATGGAAACATCACGCAGTGCCTGGATGGGGCCGTAAAAGCTGCTGACATTTTGTAGTTCCAGAACATTGCTCATGCCACGCTCTCCGCCAGCGGGGCGTCGGGGTCGTCCTCATCGCCTTCGCCAAGATAAGCGGCGATCACCGCCGGGTCAGAGCGGATTTCGGCGGGCGTGCCATCGGCGATTTTTTTGCCATGGTCGAGAACCACGATGTGATCAGAGATTTTCATCACCACGCCCATGTCGTGCTCAATCAGCAGCAGGGAGCAGCCGCCATCGCGGATTTTCAGCAACAGCTCATTCAACGCCGAGGATTCGCGCGGGTTCAGCCCGGCGGCGGGTTCGTCCAGGCACAGCAGCGCGGGCCCGGTGCACATGGCGCGGGCAATCTCCAGCCGGCGTTGCGCGCCATAGGGCAGGGCGCCTGCGGGTGCGTCCGCCCGGTCCAGCAGATCCGTCTGCTCCAGCCAGTGTTTGGCCAGGTCCAGCGCCCGGCGCTCGGCGGCGCGGTAGCCGCCAATGCCCAGCACGCCCAGCACGCCAAAGCCGGTGGCGGCTTGCAGCGCGTTGTGCTGCGCCACCATC
>JAGWZS010000224.1 GCA_018971905.1 Rhodospirillales bacterium
GGCCTCACCACGCTGAAGCTGTTCGGCCGGGCGCGGGATGAAATCGGCATTATCGCCCGCATTTCGGATGATTACCGCCGCACCACCATGGAGGGCCTGCGCATCGCGTTTCTCACCAGCGCGGTGCTGGAGTTTTTCGCCTCGCTGGCCATCGCCCTGGTGGCGGTTTTGTTTGGCGCGCGGCTGATTCACGGGCATTTCAACTTCTACCCGGCCTTTCTGGTGCTGCTGCTGGCCCCAGAATTCTTCGTGCCACTGCGCGGGCTTTCCGTGCATTACCACGCGCGGATGAGCGCCATTGCCAGCGCCAAACAGATTTTCGCGATATTGGACACACCCGTTCCGCCGCACGGCATAGAACCGCTGGCCCCCGCGGAAACTTTTGAAATCACCTGCGAGCATCTCAGCTTTTCCTATGCTGGGCGGGCGGTGGTGGAGGATTTCACCGCCCATTTCCCGGCAGGGAAACTCACTGCCATCGTCGGCGCCTCGGGGGCAGGCAAAACTACGCTCGCGCGCCTGCTGCTGGGCTTTCTTCAGCCCACAAGCGGACGGATTCTGGTGAATGGGCAAAACCTCGCGCAGCTCGCACCGGAAAGCTGGTGGCGCGCACTCGCCTGGGTGCCGCAAAACCCGCGCCTGTTCCATGGCAGCATCGAAGACAACATTGCCCTTGGCCTGGAAGGGCCGGATTTCGCGACCCTGCGCGGGGCCGCCGCGCGGGCGCACGCCTATAATTTCATCGAGGCGCTACCGGACAAATTCAGCGCCGAGGTCGGCGAAGGCGGCGCCAACCTCTCTGGCGGGGAGATTCAACGCGTGGCGCTGGCCCGCGCCTATGCGCGCAATGCCAGGCTGCTGATTCTGGACGAAGCCACCGCGCATCTGGATAGCGTCACCGCCTCCGGCATTCTCGACGCCATCGGCACGCTGCCGGAAGGCTGCACCGCCATCATCATCGCGCACCGGCTGGCGGTGGCGGAACGGGCGGACCAGATTCTGGTGATGGAGGAAGGGCGGCTGGTGCAATCCGGCACGCATGAAAGCCTGATGGCCGTGCCCGGCGCATACCGGGCCCTGGTGATGGCGCAGAAGGAACCAGCGTATGTCTGACATCTGGCGCCTCATCCGTCTGCTCTCCCCCCTGCGCGGCTGGATGCTGGCGGGGCTGGGGTTGGCAACGGTTACGCTGCTGGCCAATTTCGGGCTGCTGGCCATTTCCGGCTGGTTTCTGGCCGCCACGGCGGCGGCAGGGCTGGCCGGGTTCGCGGCACAGAACGCCTTCAATTTCTTCACACCCTCCGCCATGGTGCGGTTTTTCGCCACGCTGCGCGTCGGCTCGCGCTATGCGGAACGGCTGGTGACGCATGAAGCCACTTTCCGGCTGCTGGCGGACCTGCGGGTGTGGTTTTACACGCGGCTTGAGCCCCTGGCCCCGGCGGTGCTGCAAACCCAGCGCGCGGCGGACCTGCTCAACCGCATCGTCACCGATATCGACACGCTGAACCTGTTTTATCTGCGGGTGTTCGTGCCGGTGCTTACCGCCATCGCCGCCGGGCTGGCCATGGCGGCATTCTTTGCTTTCTTCTCCTGGCCCGCCGCCCTGGCGCTCATTCTCGGCCTGGCGCTCAACGGTATGGTGGCGCCCATGCTCACCAGCCGGCAGGGGGCAAGGCCGGGGGCGGAGATCAACCGGCTCACCGCAGCCTTGCGCACCGAATATGTAGAGGCGCTGCAAGGCATGGGGGAACTGCTGGTGTTTGGCGCCGCCCCCGCCATGCAGGCCCGCGCGGCTTCATTGAATAACGAGCTGGCGCTCGCCCAGGCAGATATGGGCCGCGTGTCGGGGCTGGGTTTCGCTCTTTCGGGGCTGGCCGCCAATGTCACCTTGCTGGCGGTGCTGGTGTTCGGCGCCCGGCGGTTCGAGGCCGGGGGCATTTCCGCCGCCCAGGTGCCGATGCTGGTGCTGGGCGCCATGGCGGCGTTCGAGGCCACGGCTCCCCTGCCCGCCGCGCTGCAATTTCTGGGGCAGATCAAATCCGCCGCCCGGCGGATTTTCGCGCTGGCGGACCAGCCACCGCCCGTACCCACCCCGGCCTTGCCCGCCCCGGCGCCGGAAGGCTTCGGGCTGGAACTGAGCGACATCACGCTGCGCTATGCGCCAGACGCACCCTTGGTGTTGAACGGCTTCAGCCTTTGCGTGCCGGAAGGAAAGCATGTCGGCATCGCGGGCCCGTCCGGTTCCGGCAAAACCACGCTCATCAGCCTGCTGCTGCGCTTTCGTGAGTTCCAGGGCGGAACGGCCTGCTTTGGCGGGCATGACCTGCGGGCCTATGGCAGCGCCGACATGGCGCGGCATATCACTGTCATTTCCCAGCGCAGCCATCTGTTTCACACCACCATCCGGGATAATCTGTTGCTGGCCAACGGCAAGGCGGACGAAGCAGCCCTCTGGCACGCGCTGGCGGTGGCGCAACTGGCGGACTTCGTGCGGACCTTACCAAAAGGACTGGACAGCACGGTGGGCGAGGGTGGCGCCAAGCTCTCCGGCGGGCAGGCGCGGCGCGTGGCCCTGGCCCGCGCGGTGCTGAAACCCGCCCCCTGGCTGATTCTGGACGAGCCGACCGAAGGGCTGGATGCGGAGACGGAACGCGCTTTTCTGGCCGACCTTGCCCCTATTTTGAAGGGCCGCACCGTGCTCTACATCACCCACCGCCCCGCCGGGCTGGCGCTGATGGACGAGATTTACACCCTGCGCAACGGCAAAGCCGCCCGCATTTCCTGATTCCCCGGCGCAACTTTTGCGGGTATTAACGTTTCGGACGTCACTACGAGTCGTCGCCCATGCCATGCAAGCGGCATGACGCAGCCATGAGCATTCATGTAACTCAGCCCGGGGGAGACAGGATTTGATAAAGATCAACCCGCTGGTCAGCATTTGCTTTTATACCCGGAACACTTGGTAACAAAGGTTTTCCACTAATCGGAGAAAGCGGCATGCCGTTAATCGATCCGAGTGTCGTCGATCTGTCGCGTCTGCAATTCGCGTTGACGGCACTCTACCACTTTATCTTCGTGCCGCTGACGCTCGGCATGACCT
>JAGWZS010000225.1 GCA_018971905.1 Rhodospirillales bacterium
CCAGCGCCAATCCTCCTCGGTATTCACCACCACCGCGCCCAGGATAATATCCGAATGCCCCCCCGGATATTTGGTGAGCGCATGGATCGACACATCCACACCCTTCTCAAACGGCGCAAAATGCAGAATGCCCCAGGTATTATCCAGAAACACCTTGGCCCCGTGCCGGTGCGCCACCGCCGCCAGCCCCGGAATATCCTGCACCTCGAAGGTGTGGCTGCCGGGGCTTTCGGTGAACAGCACTTTCGTATTGGGCCGGAACAGCGCCTCCAGCCCCTCGGCATTTATCATCGGGTCGTAATAGCTGGTTTCAACGCCAAAGCGCGTCAGCACATTATCGCAGAATGTACGCGTCGGCCCGTAAACGGAATCCGGCACCAGCAAATGTTCGCCGGTTTTCAGATAGGCCAGCAGCGGCAAGGTGATGGCCGAAAGCCCGCTGCCGGTCACTTGCGCATGGGTGCCGCCTTCAATTTCGGCAATGGCGGCTTCCAGCGCGAAATGGGTCTCGCTGCCCATCAGCCCGTAATTTTCCAGCGGCTCGAAGGCAGCGCGCCGGCCAACTTCCTGCTTTGCCGCCACGCTGGCGTGCAGCACGGTGGAGCCGCGCTTCAGCGGCGGGTTCACGAAGCCATATTGCTTCACCGGTGCGCGCCCGGCCTGTACCAGTGCCGTTTCGATTTTACGAACCATTCACACCTCTATGGGCGTATCGTCCCGTGCGCCCCATTCGGCCCAAGAGCCATCATAAATCGCCGCTTCCGGCAAGCCTGCCCGTACCAGCCCCAGCGCCAGTACGCAGGCGGTAACGCCCGAGCCGCAGGAGGCAATCAGTGGGCGGCTGCCATCAATTCCGGCGCCGGTGAAAATTTCATGCAGCCGCGTCGGCGGCAGATATTGGCCATTCTCCAGCAGCGCCGTGAAGGGCAGGGAGATGGCGCCGGGGACATGCCCGCTTCTCATGCCGGGGCGTGGTTCCGGCACCTGCGCGTAAAACCGCGCGGCGGGGCGGGCGTCCAGCATTTGTGAGTCCCCGCTCTGCAAATTGGCGCGCATGTCGCCCAGGCTGCGCACCATCTCCGGGCGGAAATGCGGAGTGAAAGCAGCAGGCGCAGGAAGGTCGGACTCGCCGCTCTCCGTGGCGCCGCCCGCCGCAATCCATGCGGGCAGCCCGCCATCCAGCACCTGCACCTTGTCGTGGCCGAACACGCGGAACATCCACCACACGCGCGGGGCGGAGAAAATGCCGCGCTGGTCGTACACCGCCACAGTTGTATCGCCGCCAATGCCCATGGCGGAAACGGCGGCGGAAAATGTTTCCGGGCCGGGGAGCATGTGCGGCAGGCCGGAAGAAGTATCCGCCACCTTGTCTACATCGAAGAATTGCGCGCCAGGAATATGCGCCGCGCGAAAGTTTACAGCGGCGTCCTGGCCTTCATTGGGCAGGAAATAGGTGGCATCCAGCACGGCAATGCCGGGCTGGCCCAGGGCCGCCCGCAGCGCTGCCGGCTGGATCAGCGGGTTCATCACCCGCGTGCGGCTTCGGCCAGAACGCGCACGCGTTCAGCCGCCGCGGCACCTTTGATCGCCTCCCGCCAGGCGAGTTCTGACACGCGCTGGTGAGCAGCCACGGCATCTTCGGCGTTGGTGATCATCGCCACACCAGACTGCATATTCGGCAGCGAGTCGGAGGCGAAGGGGTTGATCGCCAGCGTCGCGCGTTCGCGCGAGCGCAGCAGTGTGAAGGGGCCGTTCGGCTCGCCCTGTGCCATCAGCCCAAGCTGCAGGCCAATCGGTTCGCTTTCCATCAGATTAATGATCACATCCACTTCCCGCCGTGCCGCTTCCTGCGCCAGGGCGCGCAGCTTGCTGGACACACGGGCGGCCGGCGCAATGCCCTCGGCCAGAAATTTCTGGATGGATGCGGTGGTGAATATGCCGATGATCGAGGGTTTGCGGGCCTGATACATCTGCTTGCGGGCGATCATCACGCCCATCAGCTGTTCTGCGGCGGCGCGGGCAACAAGCCTGTCGGCGCCCATCGATTCGGCATGTTCCTCGAACATCTGGCCGAGCACGGCATCGTAGTGATCGGAGGTGATGGGGTAGCAGATAGGACCGAAAACCTGAAGAATCTGATCCGCCGTTTCCTCGATCTGCCGGAGTCGCTCCGCATACCCAACCGGCTTGGCGTAATATTCAACGCCAATGCCAAGCAGCGTCAGCGGCGAAATTTTTAGCAATTCCGCCAGGCGGTTCACGGTGTCGAGCTTGATCACCTCGCCTTTCTCGTAGCGGTAAAGTGCGGCGCGGGAGACACCCAGCCGGGCGGAAATTTCCTCTGCCTTCAGGCCGGATTCCATACGATAGGCACGTAATTGCTGGCCAATTTCATTGAAGCGCATCAGATTATACTCCAGGTCTTCGCAGGCTGTTCTTGTTTCCTGGATTATTTCTCAAAAATCAAGATGAAGTTGCGTGGAAATGGCTGAATGGCGGTTTGTGCCGATTTTTCTTAATTCGACCTGGTAATGAGATTGCTTCTCATCCCATTCATGGCTTGCGGGATTGGGGGAAGCCCTGCACAGAGATAGCATGAAACCCGAACGGCTTTTTCTGCTTGGTCTGGCGATTGCCCTCGGGCTCGGCTGCGCGTTAATCCTGCTGCCGTTTCTGCCCGCCATGCTATGGGCCGCCATCCTCGTGTTCTGCCTGTGGCCAGTGTACACAAGGTTTTGCGGCGTTGTCAGGCCAAGTGTCGCGGCGCTGGTGATTACCCTGGTGGTCGCCGTGGCGCTGTTGGTGCCGCTGGTGCATATCGCGCTGGTTGCCGCCAAAGAGGCACGGGACAGCCGGGGGTGGCTCACCGATGTCATGCAAAACGGTTTACCGCCCGCCCCTGGCTTTTTAAGAAAAATCCCTATCATTGGCGGCTTGCTGGTGGATTTCTGGAACAGTTCGGCGGATGACCTCGGCGGTGTGGTAAACTCTGCCCAACCGGTTATTGGTTCGGTGGCGCATACCGGCATCAAGCTGCTTGTGCATGTAAGCCACGGGCTGGTGGAAACCGTGGTGGCGCTGTTTTTCACATTCTTGTT
>JAGWZS010000226.1 GCA_018971905.1 Rhodospirillales bacterium
CGCATAACCGCCTAATACGGCGGATTTCCTGGGGTTTCTGTACCAAACCCTGGCGCTCCCCGTGGCGCCGGGGTTCTGGTATGCCGTGGCAATGCGAGGCAATGGCTTTTAGTCCGCGCGTAATCGCTCTAAAGACTGCGAGACCATGGCTCCAGGGGTAGCGAAGCTACGCCCTGGCGCTGACATTTTGACGCGAGGCAGCCTTGAGACTGAAACCCTATCTCGCTCTGCTACCGATGCTGGCGCTAGGCGCCTGTTCAAGCGGAGACTACCTGCTTTTTCACCCTATTAATGCCATTGCCACGCAGGAATGGCATGCCACGATCGTCGATACGGTCGTGATGATGCTGATCATCCTGCCGGTGCTCCTGGCCATCGCGATTTTTTGTTGGCGCTACCGTAAGAGCGCCAATGCCGCTTATGACCCTGACTGGTCGCATAACACGGTATTGGAGCTGCTGGTGTGGGGTGTGCCATTCGTGGTCGTCGCGGGTCTTGGCCTCTACTCAGTTAAAACCATTTACGCGGTTGAGCCTTATCAACCGGGCCTGTTGCAGAAGCAGGTGAGCGCTGACCCGCAAAGCGTACTGAATGTGGACGTTATTAACACCGACTGGCAGTGGGTATTCATCTATCCGGCCCAGCACATCGCCACCATCGACGAGCTGGAAGTGCCACAAGGCAGCGTGGTGAGGATGCGCCTGACCTCCAGCTCGGTCTCCAACGACATTTATATCCCGCAGCTTGCGCCGATGATCGCGGTGATGCCGGGAATGCGCACCCGGGACAGTTTCGACGCACCAGTGCTGGGTGACTATACCGGGTTCGGGGCGGATTTCTCGGGTGCCGGCTTCTCCTGGATGCAGTTTGCCACCCATGTCGTCTCACCGGCTGATTTCAGCGCCTGGGTGCAGAAGGCGGCGGCCAGTCCCAGCGTGCTCAGCTATGCGGCGTTCCAACGGGTTGCCCAGCCGACGGTGAATGTCGGTGCCAAGGTTTCCTATTTTTCCAACCCAGACCCTCAGCTCTTCGATAAAGTTATCGCCGCAGCGCAGGCGGGCGTGGTCTATCCGGTGTCTTCGGAGCTGACCAAGAGCATTGGCTCTAACGAGAAATAGAGCGAAGGAAGGTAGATCATGCAATTACAAGCCCCCGGTCCCTGGTCGCTGCTCCTTGGCCGCCTTACGCTGGACCAGATCCCCTATACCAACCCGATTTTGCAGGTAACCTTCGCGGTTGCCGCCTTGATCGGCCTGGTTATCGTCGGCGCTGTCCTTTATTATAAAAAGGTCGGATATTTGTGGCGCGAGTGGCTGACCACGGTTGACCATAAGAAAATCGGCGTGATGTACATCATCGTCGGTCTTGTCATGTTGTTCCGTGGCTTTGCGGATGGTCTGCTCATCCGCACCCAGCAGGTGCTGGCCAACGGCCCGCACGCCCCGGGTTTTCTGGGCGCGCAGCACGGATTTCTGCCGCCCTTCCATTTCGACCAGGTGTATTCCGCGCACGGAACTATCATGATTCTGTTCGCGGCCACGCCGATTCTCACCGGGTTCCAGAACATCGTGGTGCCTCTGCAAATCGGCGCGCGTGACATGGCTTTTCCGTACATGAACGCGGTGAGCCTTTGGCTGACCACGGCGGCGGCGGCACTGGTGATGATCTCACTGTTCGTGGGAGATTTTTCGCAGGCCGGCTGGGTGGGGCTCATCCCACTTACCGAACTGCCTTACTCGCCCGGCACCGGCGTTGACTACTGGATGTGGGCGATTCAGATTTCCTCTGTCGGCACCACGCTGAATGCGATCAACATGATCGTGACCATTGTGGCAATGCGCGCCCCTGGCATGACCTGGTTCCGGATGCCGGTGTTCTCCTGGACCACGCTTTCCACCAACATCATCGGCCTCACCGCCTTCCCCGTGTTGGGTGTGGCGCTGGCATTGCTGGGGGCAGACCGTTACCTCGGCACGCATTTCTTTACCGCCGGCATGGGCGGTAATCTCATGCTGTACACCAATCTGTTCTGGATCTGGGGCCACCCCGAAGTGTACTTCCTCATCCTGCCGACATTCGGCGTGCTTTCAGAGGTTATTCCCACTTTCTCCGAAAAGCCGCTCTTCGGGTATGTGACGATGGTGGCGGCAACCTTCGCCATCGCCGGGATCTCCTGGCTGGTGTGGTTGCATCACTTCTTCACCATGGGCTCCGGGCCGGACATTAACGGCTTCTTCTCCGTTGCCACAATGCTTGTGGGCATCCCCACTGGCGTAAAGGTGTTCAACTGGATGTTCACCCTCTATCGCGGGCGGATTACATATACCGTGCCGATGCTCTGGGCGATGTTCGGGCTGTTCCTGCTGCTGGTCGGCGGTTTAACCGGCATGATGCTCGCCCTTCCGGCCATCAACTACACGGTGCATGACAGCGTGTTCGTCATCGCGCATTTCCATTGCATGGTGCTCATGGTGGTGTGTGCCGGGTTTGCGGGTGTTACCTACTGGTTCCCCAAGCTATTTGGCTTCAGGCTGAATGAAGGCTGGGGCAAGGCCTTCTTCTGGACCTTCGCCATCGGCACTATCACGGTATTCTCCGCGATGTTCGCACTGGGCTTTGAGGGAGAGACCCGCCGCCTTGAGTGGACATTCAACACTGCCTGGAAGCCGATGCTGGTGATCGAGGAGGTCGGGATGATCTTGTATGTCATCTCGCTGGCACTGTTTGCGGTCATGCTGGTTGTCTCCATCCGCGACCGTAACAAGGAACGCCTGAGTGCGGACCCGTGGGGTACGGCGCGTACGCTGGAATGGCTGACGCCGACGCCAATTCCGTTTTATAATTTCGCGGTGACGCCGCAGGTGAATACCCGCGATGAGCTGGCCTGGCGCCGCAAATACGGCTTGGATAATACCAAGCCGGATACCTACGAGGAGATTCATATGCCAAGCAATTCCGGCTTGCCGGTGATTCTTGGCGCGTGCGCAGGCATTTGGGGGTTCGCGATGATCTGGCGCATCTGGTGGCTGGCGGCCTTGGGGTTGCTGGGCATCGTGGCGATCGTGATCATCCGTTCTTTC
>JAGWZS010000227.1 GCA_018971905.1 Rhodospirillales bacterium
CAGCGCCTCCCCGCCTTCCAGCGTCGCACCCTGCCGCTTCGCTTCGGCAAGCTGCTGCAAAACCGTTTCCCGTTGTTCGGCGCTGGAAAGCGGGCCCATGTCGGTGGTTTTGTCCATGGGGTCTCCGGCTTTCACCGCGCGCATTGCAGCGGTGAACTGCGCCTTGAACCGGTCATAGATATCCGCGTGCACGATCATCCGCTTGGCGCAGATGCAGGACTGCCCTGTATTTTGAGTGCGGGCCTTCACGGCCGCTTTCACGGCTTCGTCAAGATTGGCGGAGGGCATTACGATGAACGGATCGGACCCGCCAAGCTCCAGCACCACTTTTTTCAATTGCTGCCCGGCCTGTGCGGCCACGGCGGCACCCGCACCTTCGCTGCCGGTTAATGTCACCGCCGCCACGCGCGGGTCGGCGATGATTCCCGCCACGGCTTTCGAGCCGATGGCGAGGTTGAGGAACAGCCCGGCCGGCGCGCCGGCTTGCAGCACAACTTCTTCCATCAGCGCCGCCGTGCCCTGCACCGCGCTGGCGTGCTTCAGCAGCGCCACATTGCCCGCAAGAATGGTGGGAGCCAGAAACCGCACCACCTGCCAGAGCGGAAAATTCCAGGGCATGATGGCCAGTACCGGCCCCAGCGGCAGGAATTTGATCTCGGCCCGGCCACCCGTACTCAAACCGTAATTCGCGCCCTGCAGCATCGCCGGGCCCGCTTGGGCGAAGTGACGGAAACAGGCAATGCATTTTTCCACCTCGGCCACGGCGGACACATAGGTTTTGCCCATCTCCATGGTGGCCTGGCGGGCCAGGCGGTCTTTGTTTTCTTCAAACGCCGCGGCAATGCGGCCCAGCAGGGCGGTGCGCGTCTGCAGCGTCTCGCGCCGCCAGCGGTGAAATATGGTAGTAGCCAAAGCCAGCTTTTCGTTGATCTGAGCCGGGCTCAGCTCGTCATATCGGGCGATTTCCTGTCCTGTCGCCGGGTTCACGGTTCTAAGCATGTTGGTCCCCTTGTTGCGATCCGGCGCTAGACATGGGCGCGGCCGGTTTTTCGCGCAAGCGGGGCATGGATAATCCCGCCGTGCGGCGGGATTATCCGGCTGGGTTCGTCAGGTTTTCTGCAGGCCGAATTCGCCCGCTTCCATGTCGTGCTCCAGCCCCAGCAGGGTTTGGGGCATACGGTATTTCAGCAGCACAAACCACGCCAGCCCAACCAGCATGTACAGCGCGAAGCCGTAGGGAAAGTAGTTATAGGGCGCGGCGGGTACAGGGTACACGCTGCCCACCAGCGAGAGAAACATCAGCACCGTGCCGAGCCCGCCCATGACGTAGTCCCAGGCCGTGGCACTACCCAGCTTTCTCAGCAAGGCAGGTGCGGCGGCAGAGCAGGCCATATAGACCAGGATGAAGCCGAAGCTGGCGATGGTGCCGAAATACCCCAGAAGGTCCGTATAGGCATGGAAGCTGAAGATGGCGCAGACGATGAAATTGAGCCCGCAGCCGATGCTGACGGCCACATGCGGGGTTTTGTGGTTGCCATGCACCAGCCCGACGCTGCGATGCATGAGCTGATAGCGCCCCAGGGAAAACAGCATCCGGCTGAAGGCGTTAATGGAGGCCAGCGCGCAGGCAAAGCAGCTGATGGCGGCGCCGATATAGATGACCAGCGTGAGAATTTCGCTCTTGCCGGAGACGAGATCGTTCATCGGCCCGGTGCTGGCGCCGAGTGTGGTGGCATTATCCCCAAAGCCCTGGGTGATGATGTAGGTGGTGACGATGAAGAAGATGCCCGCGATGATGGGGGTAAGAATGACCGCGCGAGGAATGACGCGGTGCGGATTGCGGGTTTCCTTGCCCAGCGTGGCCGAGCTTTCAAAGCCCACATAGGAGAAGATGCCAAACACAATGGCCTGCGCCACCGAGGAAAAAGAGGCGCCTTGCAGCGTGTCCTGCTTCACATCCAGGCTGAAGCCATGCGCCTGCCAGGAGATAAAGCAGACGATGAGGATGATGGTCATCGAGATCGCCTCGATGGTAAGGCCGACGCGCGAGGAAATACGGATATCACGCACCGCCAGCAGCCACACGCCAAGCGAAATAACCAGAAAGATTAAGGCGCGCGGTAGCAGCGGCGCGCCAAAAGCGGAGAGGATGTCTTGCAGGAACAGCCCGGTGGCGGCGGTGAGCGCCATGGCGGTGAAGAGATAGGCCGCCAACATCGCCCAACCGGAAAGTATACCCCAGCTTGGCCCCAGCCCGCGCGATACATAAATGAAAAACGAACCCGCAGCGGATATTTTAGACGCGAGCTTGCCGATATTCACACCGATGATGACGAGCGCGATGGTGGCCAGCACATAAACCAGCCACGACGCCGTACCCGCCATACCCGCCACCACCGCCACCGCAATGGCTGGCGTGAGGGTGGGCGAAACATTGGCGACAGACTGCCCCAACGCTTCGAGAAACGATAAGCTATCTTTCCGCAACTCTGACATCGGACCTATTCTCCTTGGGGCAATCCGCTAAAAATTTCCTTAAAGGCAAATTTTTTTATTTTACGGACAAATCCGATTCAAGCGGAAAAAACCGAGAATCGCGCCACTTCAGCCGAGATGGCATAAATTATAACCGTCGTTCGATACAATTTTGTGCTAAGTGGCAATTGAAACGGCTGAGACGGCGGCATGGCGGCGGGGCGGATGCCGGAGTGGTGTGGGCGCGCACTTTTGCGCGGGCGTTGCTTGCACGGCCTTGCCGGTTGAGACATGGTGGCGCCAACTCAGGAAAATGCGCGGGCGGATGGCAAGGCATGAGCGGCGAACATGATTTACTGACAATTACGACGCCATTGCCGGAAACGAGCTTCGGCATTGCTTCCATTAGTGGGTCGGAACGGTTGAGCCGACCGTTTCAATACAATATCCAGCTTCATTCCGGCAGCGTGCTGCTGGACCCGAATACCTTGCTCGACAAACCAGTGACCGTGGCGATTGCCACGCCGGTAAGCGGCGGCGCCCCCGCGCGCTATATAAACGGCATCGTCTGCGCGGTGCGGCAGCTTCCCTCG
>JAGWZS010000228.1 GCA_018971905.1 Rhodospirillales bacterium
AGCCGCCGGGTTCGAAATCACCGCTGGCCGCCCCTCCGGCGTCAAGCTCGCTTCGGGCAAAACCCTCGCCTGCGCCGCCGCCGTGCTCACCACCGGCACCTTCCTCAACGGCGTCTTGCATTTCGGGCCGGAGATGCAGCCCGGCGGCCGCATCGGCGATGCCCCCTCCCGCGCCCTCGCGGCTGACCTCCACCGGCTGAATTTACCGCTCGGCCGCCTGAAAACCGGCACGCCCGCGCGCCTGTCCAAATCCAGCATCGACTGGGAATCTCTGCCGGAAGACAAAGGCGAAAACCCGCCCGAGCCCTTCTCCGCGCTCACGGCCAAAATCACCAACCCGCAAATCTCCTGCCGCATCACCTCCACCACCGAGGCCACGCACCAGATCATTCGTGATAACATCATGAAGTCCGCGGTTTACGGTGGCAACATCGCTGGGCGCGGTCCGCGCTACTGCCCCTCCATCGAGGACAAGGTCGTCCGCTTCGCCGAAAAACCCGGCCACCAGATTTTCCTGGAACCCGAAGGGCTGGAAGATAACACCATCTACCCCAACGGCATCTCCACCTCCCTGCCGCTGGACGTGCAATTGGCCCTCATCCACACCATTCCGGGTCTGGAACGTGCTGAAATCCTGCGCCCCGGCTACGCGGTGGAATATGATTATGTCGATCCGCGCGCCCTTGATCATTCCCTAAACCTCAAGGCCCTGCCTGGGCTTTTTCTCGCCGGCCAGATCAACGGCACCACCGGCTACGAGGAAGCCGGTGCCCAGGGGCTCATCGCGGGGCTGAACGCCGCGCGCCGGGCAGGGGGCGCTGATCCCGCCCATATCTCCCGGTCAGAGGCTTATATCGGCGTCCTCATCGACGATCTCGTCACCCAAGGCGTCACCGAGCCCTACCGTATGTTCACCTCCCGCGCCGAATACCGCTTGCTGCTGCGCGCCGACAATGCCGAGCTCCGCCTGACCCAAAAGGGGATGGACTGGGGCTGCGTCGGCTCTGCGCGCGCACACGCCTTTGAAAATCTGAAGGCAGAGATTGCATCTTTTCAAAATAAACCGGAAGGCGAGGGCAGGGCGGCTGAAATTCTGCGCGCTGATCTGCTTTATGCTGGCTATCTCACCCGGCAAAATTCCGAAATCCGCGCCCGGGAGAAAGACGAAGCCGTTAAAATACCAAACGATTTCAATTACCTGCACGTCGGCGGCCTCTCCGCCGAACTGCGCGAGAAGCTGGAGCGCGCCCGCCCGCAAACCCTCGCCGCCGCCGGACGGATCGAGGCCATGACCCCCGCCGCCCTGGGTGCAATCTTCGGCGCCCTCAGAAAAGCCCGCACCGCCGCATGAACGAAGCTAAACTCCGGGATTTCGCGGCGCTGGTTTTAAAATGGTCGCCGAAGATCAACCTCGTCTCCAAATCAGACCAGGACCACATCTGGGAGCGCCACGTGCAGGATTCCCTGCGCCTGCTCCCTTACATCCCCCCAAATACCGAACGCGCCATCGACCTCGGCTCCGGTGCCGGCTTCCCCGGCCTCGTTCTCTGCATCGCCACCTCCATCCCGTTCGAGCTGGTTGAATCAGACGCTCGCAAAGCCGCCTTTCTCATGGAAGCCGCGCGGCTTACCGGCGCCCCCGCAAAAATTCATAATTGCCGCATCGAATCAGCCCCGGTGAAACCTGCCCCGCTCATCACCGCCCGCGCCCTGGCACCGTTGGAAAAATTGCTGGGCCTGGCGGCACCTTTACTCACACCGGGCGGCTTTTGCCTGTTCCCGAAAGGCCGGGGCGTGGAAACTGAATTGACGCTCGCCGCCCCCCTCTGGCACACGCATATCGAACGCCTCTCCGCACCAGGCTGGGGCGAAAGCTGCGTCTTGAAAGTGAGCCAGATCCGACATGCCGGAGCCGCATAAAAAGCCGCGAATCATCGCCGTCGCCAACCAGAAAGGCGGAGTTGGCAAAACCACCACCGCCATCAACCTCGCCGCCGCCCTGGCAGTGGGCGGCATGAAAGTTCTGCTGATCGACATCGACCCCCAAGGCAACGCCTCCACGGGCCTGGGCATCGAACACGATCTGCGCGAAGGCGGCAGCTATGCGCTGCTGGCGGGCGAAGCCACCTTGGCAACCGCCATTCTCCCCGCAAACGTCGAAAATCTCTCCATCGTCCCCGCCGTGCCGGATCTCATCGGCGCGGACCTTGAATTCAGCCAGGTGCCGCGGCGCGAGTTTCTCTTGCGTGACGCCCTGGCCCAAGGCTGCGACGCCGATGTGGTGTTTATCGACTGCCCCCCCGGCCTGGCCTTGCTCACCCTCAACGCGCTGGTCGCAGCCGATGCCGTGCTAGTGCCGCTGCAAGCCGAGTTTTTCGCGCTGGAGGGCATTTCCCAGCTCATGCGCTCGGTGGATATGGTCAAGCGCAGCCTGAATCCGCAGCTGGAGATCGAGGGCATCGTGCTGACCATGACAGACAAGCGCAACAATCTTTCCGAGCAGGTAAGCGGCGATGTCCGCACCTATTTCAAGGACAAAGTGTTCGAAACCGCCATTCCCCGCAACATCCGCATCACCGAGGCCCCTAGCCACGGCATTCCCGTCCTGCTTTATGATTTCCGCTCCACCGGCGCACAGGCTTACCTTGCCCTGGCGGCGGAGTTTTTGCGCCGGGCGCGCGCACGAAAGGAACTGGCATGAGCATGAAAGGTCCGCATAAACCATTGGCGCGGGGTTTGGCCGCTTTAATGGGCGAGGCCGCGGTGCCCACCAGCGCCAGCGCGCCCGGCGTGCAGCGCCTGGCGGTGGATTTGCTGGAGCCCAGCCCCTACCAGCCACGCCAATCCATGGATGAGGACGCCCTGCAGGAGCTGGCGGATTCCATTGCCCAGCGCGGCATCTTGCAACCCTTGCTGGTCCGCCCCAAGCCGGGCGCTCCCGGCCATTACCAGATCATCGCAGGCGAGCGCCGCTGGCGCGCCTCTCAACGCGCGCAATTGCACGAAGTGCCGGTGCTGGTGCGCGAGCTTTCAGACGCCGACGCCATGGCCGC
>JAGWZS010000229.1 GCA_018971905.1 Rhodospirillales bacterium
ATCTGCACGCCGGAGGAACCGGCGCCGATCACCATTACCGCCCCTTCCGGCAATTGCTGCGGGTTGCGATAGGACTCGGAGTGGATCTGCGTTATGCCAGCGGTATCCGGGATAACCGCAGGGATGACCGGGCGTTGAAACGGACCTGTCGCGACGACCACGTTGACTGCGTCTATCGGCCCTTCCGAGGTTTCAACCCGGAATCCATTGTTCTGTTGCCGCAAAGATATCGCTTCGACCCCGCACCGCAAAGGCGCTTTGATCTGCCCGGCATATTCAACAAAATAATCCGCGATCATCCGCGCCGGGGCGAAGCCATCGGGAGAAATGCCGGAAAAAATCTTGTTAGGAAAACGGTCGTGCCAGGCGGGGCCGTTGGCGACGAGAGAATCCCACCGTTTGGACCGCCAGCTTTCCGCGATCTGCCCCCGTTCTATGATGAGATGTTGTATTCCCAGCTTGCCCAGGTGCTCGCTCATGGCGATCCCGGCCTGCCCGCCGCCAATGATCAGCGTCTCAATCTTTTCATCTGACACGGTCAGCGCCCCCCCAAAATACGTCAGGAAATTATGGTTCCGGTTTGAGGATTATGGAAAAGCTCTCAAGAAAGATAAAATTGAATCTAAGGCATCAATGGTTCAGGAAAGCCAAACTGACGTGGCCGTTGTTCGGCTTGCCGTGGGCTGTCTGGTCATCGTGCCCTAATCATTTAGCCCTGGCATGGTCACGCGGGCGAGAACGCCGTGCACGCCGTCCTGCCGGTTGCGGACCTCAAGGCCAAAGCCATGGCGCATGGCGATACGGCGCGCGATGGCGAGGCCGAGGCCCGAACCTTCCGCTGCCTGCGGTGCGGCGCGGAAGAAGCGTTCAAAAATCTCCGCTTCCGTACCTGCTGGCAGGCCGGGGCCATTGTCCTGCACTTCAACAGAAAAACCCGCTGGCACCCGCCGCAACGAAACATCCACCTGGCCGCCGGCGGGTGTATAAATGAGTGCGTTTTCAATGAGGTTGGCAAACAGAGTTTGCATTTCATCCTCCACGCCGCGAACCATGGCGGGAGGTGCCACCGTGGCACCAAGGTCGATATTGTTACGGTCGGCTAGCGCGGCCTGATCTGCCACGCACGCCAGCAGCAGCGCGGCGGCATCCAGCGCCACGGGGCAGGGCACTTCCGGCTCGTCCAGCCGCGCCAGCCGGAGAAGCTGGCCCACCAGCCCGGCAGCGCGCCGGGCCGCCGCCGCCAGCGCTTCCAACCTTGGGCGTTGGCTGGGCGTGGGGGTGTCCGCCATGAGGTTGCCGGTTTCGAGCTGCATGGCAGCAATGGGCGTGCGCAGGGAATGCGCGGCGTCGGCCAGGAAGCGCTTTTGGGCGGCCAACGCGGCATTCAACCGCAGAATCAGCCCGTTCATGCTCTCCACCAGCGGAGTCAGTTCGGCTGGCACGTTCGTCAGTGGCAGTGGCGCCGTGGCCCTGGCGCCGCGCGTGGCCAGGTCGTGGGTTAGGCTATCCATCCGCCGCAGCGTGCGGTGCAGTGCCAACCCGCCCACCAGCCAGATAAGCGGGATGAGCAACAGCACGGGCAAGGCGGTTCCCAGCGCCGCGCTGCTGGCAATTTCTTCGCGTACCCTCATGCGCTGGGCCACCTGGACGCTTTTGCCCGCATCGCGCAGCATATACACACGCCAGACCTTGTGGCCCACGTGCACGGTGGCGAAGCCTGGCTCTGGCAGAAGCGGGATGTTCGCGCCGGGCAGAGATTGATCCAGAATATGCCCCGCCGCATCACGGATGGTAATGGCAAAACGGTCTTCCGGGTCTTGGTCCCGGGCGGCGGGCGCGGTGGCGGCGGTCAGCTTCGGCCCGGCGTTCAGCGCAATTTGCCGGAGTTGCCCATCCAGAAACAAAGCGGTCTCATGCTTGCTGTAGGAGTATGTCGCGGCGGCGGTAATGCACCCGGCAATGGCCAGCACGGCGCTAATCCAGGTGAAAAAGGTGCGGCGCAGAGAGGGAGCGTGGTTCATTTTGGTACCATCCAGCCCGCGCCACGGATGTTGAGGATAACACCCTTGCCGAATTTACGCCGGATGGAATGGATGAGCACCTCCACCGCATTGCTTTCCACTTCCTCGCCCCAGCCATAGATACGGTCTTCGATCTGCGCCCGTGAGAAGATATGCCCTGGCCGTTCCATCAGAATCTGCATGAGCGCATATTCCCGCGCGGACAGGGTTTCCGTATGGCCGCCGCAGGAGAATTGATGCGTCGCGGTGTCGAGCATGGCTTCACCCGTGCTCAGCCTGGGGGTTGCGCGGCCCGTGCGGCGGCGGAGCAGGGCGCGCATCCGGGCCAGCAGCTCTGGCACCTCGAACGGTTTTACCAGATAATCATCGGCGCCAAGGTCAAGCCCCGTCACCCGGCTTTCAATCGCGTCGCGCGCTGTAATGATCAAGATCGGCGTCTCCAGGCCCTGTTGCCGGGCAGCCTTTAGCACCGTCATGCCATCCGCGCCGGGCAGGCCGAGGTCAAGCAGGCCGATTGCATAAGCCGGATCGCGCAGGGCTTCCAGGGCCATTACGCCATCGCGCACCCAATCCACTGCCATGCCGGCCGCCTTCAGCGCGGCAACCAGGCCATCGCCAATCTGTTTATCGTCTTCAATCAGCAGTACGCGCATGGGTAGAAAATGGAGCAGGCTTCATTGCCCGGCAACAGTGGCAGATGCAGCCATCTCACAGTCAGGCCACAGCCTGTTTTCGCCCGCCGCGCCCGGCCAGATAAAGTGCTGGCAGCAGGTTGGTGCAAAGCAGGGCGCTCCAGAGAATCCCGCCGCCGATGACCACCGCCAGCCCCTGCTCTGGCGCGGCACCGGCGCCAAAGCCCAGAGCCGTGGGCAACATGCCCAGAATCGCCACGGCGGTGGTGAGGAAGATGGGCCGGAAGCGCACGTTCAGCGCCTCGTCCACGGCCTCTTCCGGGCTCATGCCCGCTTTTTCATTGCGCTGAGCACGGTCCAGCA
>JAGWZS010000230.1 GCA_018971905.1 Rhodospirillales bacterium
GCGCGCGGGTGCGCAGGGCTGCGTGGTGATCGACAACACCTCCCAGTTCCGCATGGACCCGGACGTGCCGCTGGTGGTGCCCGAGGTGAACCCGCAGGACGTGGCGAAGTTCCATAAGAAGAACATCATCGCCAACCCCAACTGCTCCACCATCCAGATGGTGGTGGCGCTGAAGCCCCTGCACGACCGCTTCAAAATCAAGCGCGTGGTGGTTTCCACCTACCAGTCAGTCTCCGGTGCCGGGAAAGAGGGCATGGACGAGTTGTACCAGAACACCAAGGTCTCCTTCGTGAACCAGGAAGCCAAGCCCCAGGTGTTCCAGAAGAACATCGCCTTCAACGTCATCCCGCAGATCGACTTGTTCATGGACGACGGCGCTACCAAGGAAGAGTGGAAGATGGCGGTCGAGACCAAGAAGATCCTGGACCCGAACGTGCCCGTTATCGCCACCTGCGTGCGCGTGCCAGTGTTCATTGGTCATTCCGAGGCGGTGTTTGTGGAATTTGAAAACCCGGTTTCCGTGAAGGAAGCCCGTGAGGTGCTGGCCAAGGCGCCGGGTGTGGTGGTGGAGGACCGGCACGTGCCGGGCGGCTACATCACCCCCATCGAATGCCAGGGCGAGGACGCGACCTTTGTGTCGCGCATCCGCAAGGACCCCACGGTTGAGAACGGCCTGGCGTTCTGGTGCGTATCGGACAATCTGCGTAAGGGTGCGGCGCTGAACGCGGTGCAGATCGCGGAAGTGCTGGTGGCGCAGAAGCTGCTGAAGAAGGCCGCTTAAAGCCAGACGCGCTGGCACAGGACTATGCACACGCTATTCACTATCGCCTAAGGACCCGCATCCTCCATTCGCCCGGCTAGTGCTTGCCGGGCCTTTATTTGGCCCTAAAGGTTAACGGGGTAAGTGCTTATGACCAGCATGACCAGAAAAGAGACAGAATTGCCGCCGCATCGTTTCTGGCGTCCTGCACCTGTTTTTGCCCTGGTATTCTTTCTGTTTCTGTCTTTCATCTGGTTTGGCTCAAATGGCGGCTGGTCAACCCGTTATCTCGGTGGCGGCAACGATCCGATTACATTTATGTGGCTCCTGAACTGGTGGCCATTCGCAATTCGGCACGGGCTAAACCCCTGGTGGAGCCGATATATCTGGTATCCATCGGGGTATGATCTAGCCTGGGCAACATCCGTGCCAATCCTGGCCTTATGTGCCGCGCCACTAACATTGAGCAAAGGCGCCGTCTTTGCCTTTAACATGCTCAGCGTCTTGTCGCCTGGTTTGAGCGCCTGGACGGCATATTTTCTCGGGCGGGAAATAACCAGGGACGACCTTGCATCCTTATTTGGTGGCTTCTTCTTTGGCTTCTCAGCCTACGAATATGGCCAAATGCTTGGCCATCTCAATCTCGACTTCATTTGCCTTGTTCCACTTATTCTTCTGCTCGCCGTAAAGCGGTTCGGAGGTACGATCTCCCGGCGCTGGTTCATAACGCTACTAACAATTTTGCTCTTTCTCGAATTCGGCATTTCGATGGAAATCGTGGCGAGTCTGCTGGTGCTGGGGGCATTCGTTTGGGCGATATTCTGGCGCTTCGGAGAGCCGGAAGACAGGCAAGCTCTTTGGAGGCTTGCGTTTGAGGTTGTGGCCTCCATCTTTTGTGTGCTCATTTTGACGATCCCTTACGCTGTTAGCCTTATGCGGGGCGCCTCGACCGTGCCGCCCGAAATCAATTCAGTAGAGTTTTTCTCAGCCAATCTGCTGAATTTTATTCTGCCCACCTGGCCCGAGCGTTTTGGCTACTTCATGGTTAAACCGCTTGTCGATAACTTCACGGGCAATCCTGCGGAGCAAGGCGCCTATCTCGGCATTCCGCTTATTCTTATTCTCATCCTGACCGCGCGGCAGTATTGGGGCGAGCGGCGACTGCGTGCGCTGATTCTAAGTATTCTCTTGCTCATCTTGGCCAGCCTGGGGCCGTTTCTCCACATTACCGGCAAATCCACAGGCATACCGCTACCCTGGTTGCCGATGACAGATCTGCCACTGATCAAATCAGCCCTCCCTACACGCTTCACCATGTTCGTGTCCCTAGCCGCTGGTATTACGGCGGCGTTCTGGATTGCGAAGAGCAGTGGGATGGCAAGCCGCATCGGGCGTATTGCTTTCACGGCTCTCGCTGCTCTGTTTCTGCTCCCCAATCCGCTGGCCTTTGCCTGGAGCAATATGCCAAAGCTCCCTGCTGCACTTGCAAAACCTGCATTATCCGCGCAACTGGGCAATAAGCCTAATATACTGGTGTTACCCTTTGCCTCGGAGGGGCCAGGCATGGCTTGGCAGCTCGAAGGTAACTTGGATTTCACGCAAAGCGGCGGTTATGTCGGCTTTGTGCCAAATCAAGCCTGGCAATGGGCCGCCGTGCATGACCTTACAATCGGCACTCCCTCTTCAAGCTTTGCCAATTCGATGGCCGCGTTTTGCGTGGGTCAGCACGTGAGCGAGATCGCCATGGCGCCGGATACGCCAGAGATTCTTCAGCAGGCTGTGCTGGCTCTTGGTTGGCCTGTCACCCGCACCGATGGCGCCATTCTGGTAAGGGTGCCGCCTGCTACTTCGTTAGATTATTTCGCTGTGCTCGGGGATTACTGGCCTTCCGGCAAAGCGTTCAACTGGATCGGAAAGAACATCACGATCTCGACCGGCAAGCATGATCTGCTTCTGACAATGCGCGGTCTGAACAGACCCACCAGCCTGCCACCCGTTACGGTCTCCGTAATGATTGTCGGCAAGCAGCGCATCTTCCAGGTCAATCGCTCAACGCTGATTCACTTAGGGAACCTCTGCGTAGGGTAGTCTGATTTCATTTAACGGTTCGGTCCGGCGGTTTGGTTTCCTGTTTGGAGGTTGGCTTTTTCTGCAACACGGATTTTCCCGTGAGTTGGACGCAATTATCCTACGCGGTTCGGAACCGGTGCCGCAGGATATACAAATTTGTCAGCCCGCAGGTTGTG
>JAGWZS010000231.1 GCA_018971905.1 Rhodospirillales bacterium
CAGAAAAGCCAGGCGCTCCCGGCTTTGGCCCTTCAGCTTTATGGGCGCGGAAAAATGCCGGAACAGGGAGACGGCTTCGGGTTTTTGCGTCAGCTTGAAGGTGAAGCGCTGCTCCGTCTCGCGCAGCAGCAGCACCTCCTGGTGCAAATCCTTCCCGGCCTTATCCAGCAGCCCCATTGCCACCGGAATCAGCATCGGTTGCTTTTCAGCCTGTCCCGGCGTTGGGGCCAGGCTCTGCCGCAGGGTCAAGGTGAAGTTTTCGCCGTCCCAGGCTTCATCAAAACTCACTTCCGGCGTGCCCGCCTGTTCGTACCAGAGCATGAGCTGCTTCAGGTCGGCATCCGAGACGGATTGCATGGCCGCCCAGAAATCCTCCACCGTGGCGGCGGAATTGTCGTTCTTGGCGATATACGCGTCCATGCCGCGCCGGAAAGCCTCGCGCCCGATAATGGTGCGGTACATGCGCACCACCTCGGCACCTTTTTCATAAATTGTTGTTGTATAGAAATTATTAATCTCAAGATAGCTTGACGGGCGCACCGGGTGGGCGAGCGGCCCGGCATCGTCCCGGAACTGGGTGGCGCGCAGCAGCCGCACATCGGCAATGCGTTTCACCGCCGCCGAGAACTGGTCCGCCATATATTCCTGGTCGCGGAAAACCGTCAGCCCCTCCTTCAAGGAAAGCTGGAACCAGTCCCGGCAGGTCACGCGGTCGCCGGTCCAGTTGTGGAAATATTCATGCGCGATCACGCGCTCCACATTCTGGAAATCCGTGTCCGTGGCGGTCTGGGAATCCGCCAGCACATAGGCGGTGTTGAAGATGTTGAGGCCCTTGTTCTCCATTGCCCCGGCGTTGAAATCTGAGACGGCCGCGATGTTGAAAATGTCGAGGTCATATTCGAGGCCGAACACATCCTCGTCCCATTTCATCGAGCGTTTCAGCGCGCCCATGGCGTGGGCGCAGCGTGTTTCATCGCCGCGCTCCACCCATATGCCAAGCTCCACTTTGCGGCCGCTTCGCGTCGTAAATTCGTCCTTCAGCGCAACCAGATCCGCCGCCACCAGGGCAAAGAGATAAGAGGGCTTGGGGTGCGGGTCTTCCCATTCAGCGAAGGCCTTGCCGTTCTCAACGCCCGAAGCCAGCTTGTTGCCGTTGGAGAGCAGGATGGGGAATTCTTTCGCATCGGCGCGCATGCGCACATGGTAACGCGCCATCACGTCCGGCCGGTCCGGGAAGAAGGTGATCTTGCGGAACCCCTCGGGTTCGCATTGGGTGAAGAAACCCGAGCCGGAGGTGTAGAGGCCGGAGAGTTCCGTATTCCCGGCGGGGCTGATGCGCACGCTGGTTTCCAGCACGGCCTCGTCCGGCATCTCATGGATAGTCAGGCTTTCATCGTCCAGCACGTAACGGTTATCGCCCAGTGCTTCGCCGTTCAGGGAGATGGAGAGTAGTTCCAGCTTGCGGCCATCCAGCTTCAGCGGGCCGGGGGCGTTGCGGCGCAGTTTCAGCCGGGCTTTAACGATGGTGGCCTGCGGGTCCAGCTCAAAATCCAGCGCCACATGCTCAACCTGGTAAGCCGACGGGCGGTAATCGGCGAGCTTCACCGGGTTGCGGGGCGGGATTTGTCCGTCAGCCATAATCTTGTCCTGTTCCTTCTGGCGAAACGCCGCCCGCGGCACATATGGTAGGCCATGGCGGATGCGGCACCTCTTGAAGCGGAAATTTTTTCACGTATTGCCGATGTCGGGCAAGAGGCATGGGACGCTTGCGCGGGCGGTAATCCGTTCGTCTCCTATGCGTTTCTCTCAAGCTTGGAGGATAGCGGCTCGGTCGGCGGGCGCACGGGATGGCATCCGCGCTATCTGGCGCTGCGTGGGGAGGGCGGGGCCGTGCTGGGCGTGGCCCCGGCCTACGCCAAAACCCATTCTTACGGGGAATATGTGTTCGACCACGGCTGGGCCACTGCGTTCGAGCGCGCGGGCGGCCGTTATTATCCAAAATTGCAGGTGGCGTCCCCGTTTTCGCCCGTGCCGGGGCCGCGTTTGCTCAGCCAGAGGCTGGGTGCCACGGAGATGGCGGCCGCCCTTGAAGCCGCGTGTAAGGCGGCCAAATGCTCCTCCGTCCACGTTACCTTCTGCACCGAGGCCGAATGGGTGGGGCTGGGCGAGGCGGGCTGGCTGCAACGGCTGGGCATGCAGTTCCACTGGGAAAACCCCGGCTACGGCAGTTTTGAGGATTTCCTGGCCGCCCTGTCCTCGCGCAAGCGCAAGGCGATACGGCGCGAGCGGCGCGAGGCGCAGGCGGGGTTGAGCTTCCGGGCGCTAACCGGCGCTGAGCTGACCCTGGCGGTGTGGAAGCGGTTTTACGAATTCTACCTCTCCACCGTGGAGCGCAAATGGGGCGGTGCGTATCTCACGCCGGAGTTTTTTCCGCTGCTGGGAGCGCGGTTGGGCGAGAAAGTGGTGCTGATGCTGGCGGAGCGCAACGGCAAACCCATCGCCGGGGCGCTGAATTTGCGGGGTGATGGCGTGCTGTATGGCCGCAACTGGGGGGCGCTGGAGGATGTGCCCTTTCTGCATTTCGAGCTTTGTTACTATCAGGCAATTGAATACGCGATCACGCATGGCATCGGCCGGGTGGAGGCTGGGGCGCAGGGCGAGCACAAAATCCAGCGCGGTTACCTGCCGAAACCGACCTTTTCCGCCCATTACATCGCCCATCCCGGTTTGCGGGACGCGGTGACGCGGTTTCTGGAGGTGGAGCGCGAGGAGGTTTTGCGGACAATGGAGGCAATGGCGCAGGAGGGGCCGTACCGGCAGGACGTAGAGGGTTGAACCGGCGACCAATCTGCCTTGACGCCGCGGGACTGACTGCCTACGCAGCCGCGTGCCCCGCTAGGGGAAAAATAAAAGCCAGCCCCGGCGAAGGGAAAAGAAATGCAGCAATTGGTTCCGGGCGATACCGCCTGGGTGATGATGTGTACGGT
>JAGWZS010000232.1 GCA_018971905.1 Rhodospirillales bacterium
AGGCAGGCCCTCGCCCAGCGCGCCGGGCAGGAACGTCACCGGCAGCATCAGCGGGTTCTGGCCCAGAAACCGCCCTTCATAGGCGCTGCGGCCGATCCATTTTATCCGCGCCGGGCCATTTGGTGTCACCACCTCATCACCAATGGCAAGGTGCTCCACCGGCACCTCACCGCCTGGGGTTAAAATCATCGTGCCGGGGCAGAAACAGGCAATGTCGAACCCCAGCACGCTCATCAATGTGGTGTCCACGGCGGAGATGGTGGTGGCGTAACCGGGGTAGGCATAGGCGCCGAACGCATCGTTGCGGTATTGCGTCTGGTCCGCCCAGTCGCTGTAATCGCTGGTGGTGTCGAAGCTGGCCAGCGTCGTCTGGCCATCGTTGATGGAAAAATACGCCGGGGCATAAGGCGTGGATTGCAGCGTGCCCGGTGAGGCGTAGGCGTACAAATCCATCAGCGCGTAATTGGCGCCATCGTTGAAATCCACCCGCCCCAGCGCATGGGAGAGTTCGTGCTCGGCGGTGCCGGTGAAATCAATTTCACCCGCCACGGCCCCGTTGGTGGTGCTGAAGTTCAGCACCCCGCCGCCGGTGCCAAAGGTCACCGCGCCGTCGATCCCGCTGAACTCGCTGTTGAGGGCCGCGGCAGGCAGGCCCAGCGCCTCGGCCTGGGCGATGGTAAGCAAAACACCCTTGCCCCCGGTGGGGTCGGTGGCGGGCAGGGCGTTCACGGCGGCAAGCTGGGTGGCGGTTTGCGCCTGGGCGCGCAACGCGGCCACCACCGTTGCGTAGCTGTAAAGCCCGCCGGTGCCGAGATTAGGCTGTGCTTCCCCCAGCACCGTGCCGGAACTGTCCCAGCTTACATCTATGGCAACAGTGACGTTGTTGGTGATCAGCGCGTCCAGCTGGCTGGCGGCGTACTCCACCGCGGCGGTGAAGCCGCTGGGGGCGGCCGATGTGCTGCTGTCGAAAACCAGCTGGATATCCATGAAACGCCCTCCTGCCTTACCGGCTTTGAAGGTTTCCTCGCATGAATGAACGGAGTCTTAAACCATTTCGCGGTAAAGGGCGTTTTTCAGCTGTTCCGCCTCGCCCGGGGTGAACAGCCCGTGGCGCAGCAGCAAATCCGCCAGCACCAGCACCACGTTGAATTTGAAGTTGCCGCTGGTCAGCAGCTCCTGCTTCACGTGCTCCAGCGGCCAGAGCATGAAGCTCTCCACCTCGCCATCCATGGGCCTGGGGGTGAAATCCGCCGGCAGCTCCAGGTCGTAGGCATAAACCAGGTCCCGCCGCAGCCCTTCCGGGCGCTCCATGTTATAGCGAAAACGCGCAACCTCCCGCGCCTTTGCCGCCGCGTCCTGGTTCAGCCCGGCTTCTTCCCAGGCTTCTTTCAGCAGCGCCTCGAAGGGGGAATGGCCCGCCGGCACGCCGCCCGCCACCAGATGGTCCAGCTTGCCGGGGTCCAGCTTTTTGTTGGCGGCGCGTTTGGCCACCCAGAGATGCAGCCCGTCGGGCTTGTGCACCAGCCCGTTGAGATGCACCCCCACGCCAATCACGCCAAAACTGGGCAGGGCGCCACGGTCCAGCACGCCCAGCACCTCGCCCTCCGGCGTGGCGCGCACATCGAAATCCTCGGCGCGGGTGGGGATGCCCACGGCGGCGGCCAGCTCATTCAGCCGGGGCAGCAGGGCCTGCGGCATGGTCACCCCGGCGGATGAAATTTCAATGGCGGGGTCCACCGCGCGCAGCCGCGCCGCCAGTTCAGGCTGCACATAGCCGAACTGATTCGGCCCGGCGGCCAAAGGCAGCCTCTTCCCCGGCAGCATGGCTGAGTGGCAGAATTCGATATCCGCGATAAGCTTTGCAATTTGAGCGTCAGGTGCCATGTGCTGGCACATGACCCGATCCGCCGCCCGTGCCAACCCCCATCTGGCCCCAAATGCGACCGCGAAGACCGCCAGGGGCTCGTTCAAGACCATTCTGTCGCTCCTGCCTTACCTCTGGCCGCGCGGCGAGGTGGGGCTGCGGGTGAAGCTGGTGCTGGCCTCCATCGCCATGCTGCTGGCCAAGGTGGGCACGGTGTATGTGCCCGTGGTCTATGGCCATCTGGTGGACAGGCTCACCCACACCGCCGGGCCGCTGGCGCTGCCCATGGCGCTGATAGGCGGCTATGTGGCCGTACGCGTGGCCGCCGCCGCCTTTGGCGAATTGCGGGATGCCCTGTTCGCGGGTGTGCAGATGCGTGCCTCCCGCGTGGTGGCGCGCAAGACGTTCGAGCATTTGCACGCGCTTTCCATGCGGTTTCATATGGACCGGCAGACCGGCGGGCTTTCCAACATCATCCTGCGCGGCACGCTGGGGATTCAGTCCGTGCTGCGGCTGGCGGCCTTCAACCTGGTGCCAACACTGATCGAGCTGCTGCTCACCACCTTCATGCTCTGGTATCTGTTCAGCATCTGGTATGCGCTGATCGCCTTCTTCGCCATCGGCTGTTACATCGCCTTCACCTTCAGCTTCACCACCTGGCGTACAAAATTCCGCCGCACGATGAACGAGACGGACAACGAGGCCCAGACCAAGGCCATCGACTCCCTGCTGAACTTCGAGACAGTGAAATATTTCGGCAACGAGGCGCATGAATCCAAGCGCTTCGACGAAAGCCTGGCACGGTTTGAGAAAGCCTCCGTGCAGTCCCAGGTGTCGCTGAACGCGCTGAACATCGGCCAGGCCATCATCATCTCGCTGGCGCTGGGGGCGATGATGGTGATGGCCGCCAGCGGCGTGATCCATCATGCCATGACGGTGGGCAGCTTCGTGCTGGTGAACACCTATCTGCTGCAACTTTACGTGCCGCTGAATTTCCTGGGCTTCACCTACCTCACCCTCAACCAGGGGCTGGTGGATATGGAGCAGATGTTCTCCCTGCTGCGGGTGAACCAGGAGGTACAGGACAAGCCGGGCGCTGTCTCCAT
>JAGWZS010000233.1 GCA_018971905.1 Rhodospirillales bacterium
GATGATCTTGAAATTATCTAGGTCGAGGCAAAGCAGGGCAAAGCCGGCGATATTCGCGGTGTCGCAGCATTGGTGCAGCACTTCGGAGAAGAGCATCCGGTTGGCGAGCTTGGTCAGGCTGTCGTGCCGCGCCAGGAAGGAGATATGCTCCTGCTGGCGGCGTTGGCCGGTAATGTCCGACCCAACGCCATGATAGCCGCCGAAGCGGCCGTGTTTGTCCAGGATCGGCTTGCCGGTGAGAGACCAGTAGCGCTGTTCGCCGTCCACGACCACCGGCACCACGAGATCCCGGAAGGGGGAGCGGTCCTGGAGGGCGCGCTGCAGCCGCTCCAGCGCTGAGCCGGGGGCGGCCTCGGCCATGTTCGCCTCGCCCAGCATGGCTGCCGGGAAGGCGCCCTTGAAGCTCTCCGGCGGGCGACGGGCTACCTGAACCAGGCGGGGGCTGACTTTTTGCAGCTCCATCTCGGCGTTGGTTTCCCATAGCCAGTCCGACGCGCTTTCCTCGAAATCGCGCAGCAGCAGCCGGATAACCTCGGCATTTTCTTCCAGCCGGATGGCGCCGATGGCGCGCTCGTTCATCCGCCGGTTGAGATAGAAAATACAGAAGCCGGTGAGGCCGATGAAGGAGAACAGGTCCAGCACCGCGAACAGGTCCGCCTGATGGGAGACGATGACCGCCACGCAGATACCGGCGGAAATCGGTATCCAGAATGCGAAGGCGCAGAGGGCCGGGGAGACCATGACCGGCGTTGCCAGGCAGCCAGCCATGATACCGTAGAGCAGATTTAACTGCCCATGATTTGCCGCCTTGACGGTGATGACTAGCAGGCAGGACCAAAATATACCGAGTAAGCCCAGAATTCTGGACATGGTGGCGATATAGGCCCTGGCTTCATGTTGGGTGGAGGCCGACTGGCGCAGCCAGCGACGAGCGTTGAAAAGGACGGCGAAATAGCAAAGGCAGACACCAAAGGTGGCGGCCAGACGTTCTATGGCCACTGGCGAGAAAGCGAAATCAAAGAAAATCAACGCGACAGTGCTCATCCCCAGGAAAGCGATGGCGCTGATGACGTAGCTGAAATCGGTTGCCTGATCGAGCAATAGCCGCTCACTTAAGTCTGGCGGCATCTGCAAGCTCGTGCTGAGATTATGAACAGTCTGACGCAGCTTTGCGGACAGCCATGACTGATCTGGCTGGGGAGTAGAGGGCTCGGAAGAGGCAGAATACGAGTCGGTCATGACCGGAAGAGAGTTGCCTTTCGCGTGCCGAAAAAAACAGAAAACGCCACCGTAGAGGGATGCAACTTTACGTACTTTCTTTTTTTAGAAAACGCTATCTTTAATTGATTGGCTGGCTTGTTGGGTAAAATTTCACCTAGAATATTTTAAAGGCACAACTAAAAATTGTTTTACGCCTAAATTATACCCTTAAAGTAGCAAGCTGAAATTGCAATGAAATAACTATAACAATCTAATATTTCGAAAAGTTAAGATTCTAAAAGAAGAAAATTAGAGCACGCAGGACCCCGAGGATGGACCGAAATGTCCATCATGCCGATTTGTCAATGAATATTTAATCTACATCTTTGAGAGGAATTAGTTTCTAATCTTTCTTGTTTTGGTTGCAAGTCAAGGAGAATTTACCATGAGCTCATTCAAATATCAGACAACTGGTCTTGTCCGCGGTCAGGTTCTCGGCCACCCTGAGGGGTTGACCGCGAGGCTAGCTCTGGACGAGCAGACGAAGGCAGACGCTTTTTCCATCCGCCATGCCAGCTATCTCTCCGGCGGATATATCGATCCCATGCCCGGTGGACAGTTTTCGGACGCGGACGATCTTCTGCCCAACAGCCGGTGCGTGGTGATTTACAAGCATGGGCGCCCGGCAGCCTCCGTGCGGTTGTGCACGCTGGTCAACGACTCCGCACTGACCGGCTGGAGCGATATTCCGGCCAAGCGTATTTTTCCCGAGGAGGTGATGGCCCTGGCCGACGGTGTACAGACAGGGCGCCCGGCGAAACTCACGGAGATCAATCGGCTCGTCCGCCATCCGGATTATGCCGACGACTTTATGCTGGTGTTCGTTTTGTACCGTTTCGTCTCCTTCCTGGTGATTGAGGAAGGGGCGGACATGATGCTGAACTGCGTACGCCGAAATCACACGTCTTTTTATAAGCGCATGCATTTTGAATATGTCGCCGGGCCGCGCCGTTATGCCGGGGTGAAGTTTGAAACAAACCTGATGCTCTGCCCCAGCGCGCGTTACGACAAGCTGATGTCCGACATTCCCTTCGTCGCCACGGACGCGTCTACCAAGCAGGCTTACGGCAGTTTGCTCGCGGGCGAGGCCGTGAAGGTTTTTGCCGACTGATCCTGCCAGCGTTCTATCATTCCCAAAAATTCCTGAAGGACTCTTCAAATGCACATCGTTTCCACTACCATTACCAGTTTTGTTGCCGCCGTCTGCTTCGCGGTCTTTTCTTGGGGGGTTAAGAAGCACTTTCGTTCCACTGGTGCCATGCCGCTGGGCATGAAACTCATCAGCCTGCTGAGCCTTGCTTTGTTTGCGGCCTTCGCCTGGCATATCGCGCAGGGTACCTCCGGGCTGTGGCTGGTTGCGCTGGGGCTGTTTATCGCCTCGCTCGCCGTGTTCGCCGCCGCCGTGGCCGCCAGCCACCGCACTCCGCCGACCCTGGCGTTTGACACGGATGCGCCCAACTTCCTGCTTCAGCACGGGCCTTACCGCTATGTGCGCCACCCATTCTACTTGGCTTATGTGCTGTTTTGGCTGGGCACTGCCGTGGCCGTGCCGGGTGCTCTGGGCTGGGCCGCGCCTCTGGTGATGACCGCGCTCTATATCGAAGCCGCCGCCCGGGAGGAACGGAAATTCGCCAATTCCGACCTGGCCGGCGCCTACCAAGCCTATCGCGCACGCGCTGGC
>JAGWZS010000234.1 GCA_018971905.1 Rhodospirillales bacterium
CGCGTTGCCCAGCCGCGTGAAATCCCGCCGGTTGCGGATTGAAACCGCGATTATTTGCGCGCTGGCCAACCGGCTCACCGCCAGGCTGCGCCATGGCGACCCGCTGGCCACCCGGGTGAAGCTCTCCAAGCTGGATGTGCTGGCCGCCACCTTGCTGGGCCTGAGATATGTGCCATGATCAGCCCTGAGGATACCGCCTACGTCACCGCGCTGGTGAAAGCCTCCGGCACTTCCTTCTATCATGGCATGAAGATTCTGCCGCCGGAGCGACGGGACGCGATGTATGCCATCTACGCCTTCTGCCGGGTGGTGGACGACATTGCCGACGAGGAAGGCGACGACTTCACCGCCAAACAGCAGGAGCTGGAAGCCTGGCGCCAGCGCGTCGCCGCCATGTATGAGCGCGGCGAAGCCGAGGACGCGATAACGCGGGCCTTGCTGGTGGTAATCCAGGATTATCATGTCCGCCGGGAGGATTTCATCGCCATCATCGACGGCATGGAGATGGATGCGGGCGAACCGATCATCGCCCCGCCCCTGGCCGAGCTGGACCTTTATTGCGACCGCGTGGCCTCCGCCGTGGGGCGGTTGTCAGTCCGGGTGTTCGGCGATGCCTCCCCGGCAGCGGACGAGGTTGCCCACGCGCTGGGGCGCGGGCTGCAGCTCACCAACATATTACGCGACGTGGCGGAGGATGCAGAGCGCGGGCGCATTTATCTGCCCGCCGAATTTTTAGCCGAGACCGGGGTGGCAGCAGACCCGGCGTTTATCCTCCGCGCCCCCGCCTTGCCACAAATATGCGCCCGGGTGGCGGAGATGGCGGAGCAGAATTTCGCCCGTGCCCATGCCGCCATGGCGCGCTGCAACGCCCGGGCCATGCGCCCGGCCCGGCTGATGGAAGCCAGCTACCGCCCATTGTTGAAAATTTTGCGGCGGCGGAATTTTGACTACACAAGAAAGCGCGTTACACTACCGAAATGGAAAAAGCTGATGCTGGCGGCGCGGTTACTGGCAGGATGAGGGAGGGTGTATGAGCGTACACGTTATCGGCGCCGGGCTGGCTGGGCTTTCCGCCGCCTGCAGGCTGGCTGAAAGCGGGCATCGCATCGTGCTGTTCGAGGCCGCCCCGCAGGCGGGCGGGCGGGCACGCTCCTATTTCGACAAGCAGCTTGGCTGCCGGATCGATAACGGCAATCATCTCCTGCTCTCAGGCAACATCTCAACCCTCAACTATTTGCAGCGCATCGGGGCCAGGCATTCGCTCATTGGCCCGGCCGACCCCATCTTCCCCTTCCGCGACGTTAAAACTGGCGAAGCCTGGACCCTGCGGCTTACCCCGGGGCATTTCCCCTGGTGGGTGTTTTCCAACCACCGCCGTGTGCCAGGAACGCAACCTTGGCATTATCTGGCGTTGAAAAAACTGCTCAAGGCTAAGCCCGGAGATCTGGTCGCGCCTTTGGCGGGTGGCGGTGCGCTCTATTCGAAGCTGCTGGAACCTCTGGCCATCGCCGCGCTTAACACCATGCCAAACATCGCCGCCGCCCAGCCCCTGGGCGCGGTGCTGGCGGAAACATTGGAGCGCGGCGGCTATGCAGCACTGCCACGCTGGACACGCATCGGCCTTTCCGAGAGCTTCGTTGACCCGGCGCTGGACTGGCTGCGCCAGCGCGGCGTGGACATCAGGCTTGGCGAGCGCGTGAGCGAACTGCGCCCGGGCCAGACCACGGTTGTGGCCCTGCCGCCCTGGGCGGCAAAAGAGCTGATGCCGGAACTCACCGTGCCGGATACGTTTGAATCCATCTGCAATTTGCATTTCAAGGCGCAGATGGCCGCCGGCGAAGCCGGATTCTACGGCCTGCTGGGCGGCATGGCGGAATGGGTGTTCCCGCGCGAGGAAGTGATCTCCGTCACCATCTCCGCCGCCAACCGCTATGCGCACATGGAGCAGGAACAGATTTCCGGGCGCGTCTGGGCGGAACTTTCAAAAGCCTTTGGCCTGAACCCCGAACCACCGCCCTGCCGGGTGTTGTGGGAAAAGCGCGCCACCTTTGCCTGCACGCCCGAGCAGCTCGCCCGGCGGCCTGGCCCGCGCAGCCCGCGCCCTGGTGTGGTACTGGCCGGAGACTGGACGGACACCGGCCTGCCCGCCACTATCGAGGGCGCCATCCGCTCCGGCGAGGCCGCGGCGGCGGCCCTGCTGCAGGCCACCTAAACCTCAGCCATGCCCGCATAGGCACTGGCAAAGCCTGCGAAAAGCTGCCAAATCCCCGAAAATGAACGCGATACCGGATCATTCGATCGAGCTGGCCCGCGCCTCATTGAGGGCTGAGCAGCGCACGGACGGGCATTACTGCTACGAGCTGGAGGCCGATGCCACCATTCCGGCTGAATATGTGCTGCTGGAGCATTATCTCGACCGGATCGACGATGCGCTGCAGGCCAAAATCGGCGTGTATCTACGCCGCATCCAGGGCGATTACGACACCTGCCCGGGCGGCTGGCCGCTGTTTCATGGCGGCAAGATGGATCTTTCCTGCTCGGTAAAAGCCTATTTCGCGCTGAAGGCGCTAGGCGATTCGCCAAATTCGCCGCACATGGCCCGCGCGCGCGCCGCCATTCTGGCCATGGGCGGGGCAGAGCGCGCCAATGTGTTCACGCGGTTTCAGATGGCCCTGTTCGGCGCCGTGCCCTGGGCGGCCTGCCCGGTAATCCCCATCGAGGCGGTGCTGGCGCCAGACTGGTTCCCCTTCACCATGCGCAAGGTCTCTTATTGGTCGCGTACGGTGATGATGCCGCTGATGTTCCTGGCCAGCCGCAAACCACTGGCCCGCAACCCGCGCAATATCCGTATCGACGAACTGTTCTGCACACCACCCGCGCAAGTGAAAGACTGGATCAGGGGCCCGTATAAATCCGCCTGG
>JAGWZS010000235.1 GCA_018971905.1 Rhodospirillales bacterium
CAATGGTCCCAGATTGATGTGCCGGAAGGAGATGGCGTTCACCAGCTTCGCCAGCAGCACGGACTGGCCAATGATCACCCAGGCCGAAACCAGCCCCAGTGCGATGCTGCCATAAAGCGCGCCCCGGGCGCGCTGGCCTTCGCGCATCAAACGCGGGTCTATCCGTTCATTCATACCGGGCAGCTAACCCAGGCGGCGGCAGGCTGCCAAGACATAGGTCAAACCATCCGGCTTTAGCTATCCGGCGCCCAATGCAGCACGCGCTTCAGCAGCAGATCCACCGCCACCCAGAGCAGGATGGTCAGGCCCGCCAGCAGCACCAGGGCAGCGAACATCAGGTCTGTCTGCATGCGGGCATTGGCGTTCAGCATCACATAGCCAAGCCCGGCGGAGGCCCCGGCCCATTCGCCCAGAATGGCGCCGATGGGCGCCACCGCCGCCGCGATGCGCAGGCCCGCCCCGAAGGCGGGCAGTGCGGCCATCAGCCGCACATGCACCAGCACGGAAAAATTGGAGGCGCCCATGGTGCGGGCAAGGTCCAGCCAGCCCGGTTCCGTGCGGCGCAGCCCATCATAAAACGCGGCGGTGACGGGGAAAAAAATCACCAGCACGGTCATCAGCACTTTCGAGGCGAGGCCAAACCCCAGCCACAGCACCAACAGCGGCGCCAGGGCAAAAACCGGCACGGCCTGGCTGAGCAGGAGCAATGGCAGCAGCCAGCGCTGCAACCCGCGGGAGAACACCATGGCCAGCGCCAGCAGCGCCCCCAGCGCGGTGCCCAGCCCCAGGCCGAGGACGATTTCGAGGAGCGTCGTGAGTAGATTCTGGAGCAAATACCCCCATTGCGCCACCAGCATCCGCGCCACTGCCGCCGGGCCGGGCAGCATGAAGGCCGGGATACCGGCGCATTGCGCCACTCCCCACCATAAGGCCAGCAGACCCAGCAGGGTTACCATCGGGCGAAGGGCCGCCCTCATGCGGCCTGGCCTTCCAGCAAGGCGCGCATCAGCTCGCCCTGTTTTTGCAGCAGCGCCTCATCATCCGGCGCGCGCGGCGGTGTGCCCGGCACCGCGATTTCTGGCCCCAGCCGCGCCGGGCGCCCGGCCAGCACGTAGAGGCTGTGGCTAAGGCGGCAGGCTTCCAGCGGGTCGTGGGTAATAAGCAGCGCCGTGCGCCCGGCCAGCAGCTTCGCCGCCAGCTCCTGCATGGCGGCGCGGGTTATCGCATCCAGCGCCGAGAAAGGTTCATCCATCAGCACGATGGGCCGGTTTTCATAAAGCGTGCGGGCCAGGGCCGCGCGCTGGCGCATCCCGCCGGAAAGCTCCTTCGGCAAAGCACGCTCCCGCCCGGCCAGCCCTACCGCTTCCAGCAGCGCCATGGCGCGGGGCTTGTCTGCCCGTTCGCCGCGCAGCTTGCTGCCCATGGTCACGTTTTCCAGCGTGCGCGCCCAGGGGTAGAGCAGATCCTGCTGGCCCATCCAGGCCACGCGCCCGGCCAGCACCTGCCCGTCGCCCGCCTGCACGGTTCCGGCGTCGGGCACGGCCAGTCCGGCGGCAATCCGCAGCAGGCTGGTTTTGCCCACCCCGCTGGCGCCCAGCAGTGCCGTGAAGCGCCCGGCCTGTACGGTAAGGTCCAGCCCCTCGAACAAGGGCTGGCCTTCATAACGCAATGTCAGCCCGCGCAGTTCAAGGCTTGGGGCTTTGGGGTAGGGCTCGCTCATTACGCCCAGCTATAACGGCCAGGCGCGGGATGCGCGAGGGCGGCTTAGCCTTGCGGGGTGGACGCGCCGTTGGCCTGCCAGCCGCCGCCCAGCGCCTTATAGAGCGTAATCTCGTTCTGCTGCTGCGCCAGCTGCAGGCTAACCAAGGTGAGCCGGGCGCTGAGCAGGGAGTCCTGCGCCAGCAAGACGTTCAGGTAATTGTCGATCCCGGCGTTAAAGCGCATCTGCGCCAATGTGTAATAGCGCGTATCAGCCGCCACCAGATTTTGCTCGGCCTGTACCTGGTCCACATAGGTCTGCCTTGCCACCAGCGCGTCAGACACATCATGGAAGGCGGATTGGATGGTGGCCTCGTAATTGGCGATCTGCGCCTGTTTCTCCAGCTTCGCGAGGTCCAGATTGGCGAGGTTGGCGCCGCCGGTGAAGATGGGAAGGGTGATTTGCGGCTCGAACAGCCAGGCGGTGGTGCCCCCGCTGAACAGGCTGCTGAGGCTGCTGCTGGCCACACCGCCATTGGCCGTGAGCGAGATGGAGGGAAAGAACGCCGCCCGGGCCGCGCCGATATTGGCGTTGGCGGCCAGCAGTTCATGCTCTGCGGCACGGATATCCGGCCGGCGGGTGAGCAGGTCTGAGGGCAGCCCCGCCGGCACGCGCGGCAAGGGCGGCTCGTTGGAAAGCCGGCTCACCGCGTCCATCTTCTGCACCAGCGCCGCCGGCAGCGGGGCGCCCGCCAGCAGTACCAGCTCATCCATGTCCTGTGCGGTCTGGCGTTGGAACTGCGCCACATCGGCCATGGCGGTGTCGTAAGTGGTTTGCGCCTGCGCCACGGCAATTGCCGTGGTGGTGCCGTTGGCCGCCTCCAGCTGCGTGAGCTGCAGGGATTTTTGATCCGCCGCCGCTGTATCCTGGGCGATTTTCAGCGATTCACGGTCCGCCAGCCACGTGTAATATTCAGAGGCCATCTGCGCCACCAGCGCAATTCTGGCGCTCAGCATTGTATCGGCGTCACTGAGATAGGTCTGGTGGGCGGATTCCGCCTGTGAGCGGATTTTGCCGAAGAGATCAAGCTCCCACGAAACCGTTTGCGCCCCCAGGCTGTATTCATGCGAGGTGATGCCCGCCCCCGAGGTGGTAAGACCCGCGGAAGTGCGCTGCGCGATC
>JAGWZS010000236.1 GCA_018971905.1 Rhodospirillales bacterium
AAGGAGGTATCCGTCGACAAACGGACCTTTCCAAACAGAACGTGACATCGTTTAGCCCTTCCCGCCCTTCGCCCGGCGGATGATGAGATTGTCGGTGCGCTTGTTGGAGCGCGTCTTGTAGCCCTTGGTCGGCTTGCCCCACGGCGTAACCGGATGGCGGCCACCAGAAGTACGGCCTTCACCACCACCATGCGGGTGGTCGACCGGGTTCATGACCACGCCGCGGTTATGCGGCTTGCGACCCAGCCAGCGGGAGCGACCGGCCTTGCCGATCTGCTGGTTGGAATGGTCAGCATTGGAAACCGCGCCAACAGTGGCCATGCACTCAGCGCGAACGATACGCAGCTCGCCGGAACCCAGCTTGATCTGGGCGTAGCCCTGATCCTTGCCAACGAGCTGCGCAAACGTACCAGCGGAACGCACCAGCTTGGCGCCGGCGCCGACCTTCAGCTCGATATTATGGATGATCGTACCCACCGGCATGGCAGAGAGCGGCATCGCATTACCGGGCTTGATGTCCACGCGCGCACCGGAAACCACGGTGTCGCCCACCTTGAGGCGCTGCGGCGCCAGAATATAGGCCAGTTCGCCGTCTTCGTACTTGATCAGCGCGATGAAAGCGGTGCGGTTCGGGTCGTATTCCAGGCGCTCAACAGTGGCGGCCACATCGAACTTGCGGCGCTTGAAGTCCACAATACGATAAGACTGCTTATGTCCGCCGCCACGGAACCGGCTAGTGATTCGGCCATGATTGTTGCGGCCACCGGTGGAGTGCTGACCTTCGGTCAGGCCCTTCACGGGTTTGCCCTTCCATAGCTCGCTGCGGTCGATCAGCACCGTGCCGCGAAGGCTCGCTGTGACCGGATTAAAATGCTTCAATGCCATTTTTCAAAACCTCAGGCGAGACCGGTGGTGAAATCGATGCTCTCACCCTCGGCAAGAGTCACAAACGCCTTCTTCACGTCGGAGCGCTGACCCGGACGGCCCTTGAACCGCTTGGCCTTGCCCTTGGTGATCAGCGTGTTGACGTTGGTCACCTTCACCTTGAACAGCGCCTCGACGGCCGCCTTGATCTCAGGCTTAGTCGCGTCGGCAGCCACCTTGAAGACGAACTGGTTCTTCTCGGAAAGCAGCGTCGCCTTCTCGGTGATGTGCGGCGCGCGCACGATCTCGTACATGCGCTCGTCGGAAATCTTCACGGTGCCGGTCATGCCAGGCGCTCCTTCAAACCTTCGACAGCGGCCTTGGTGACCACCAGAACGTCGTGCTGCATGATATCATAGACATTGGCACCCACGACCGGCAGCACATCCAGCCCTTTCACGTTGCGGGACGCGCGGCCGAACTTCTCTTCGACAGCGGCATCCACGATCAGCGCGGAGGCCCAGCCGAAATTCTTCACCTTGGCGGCCACGTCCTTGGTTTTGTCCAGGGCGGCAACACCATCCAGCACCACCAGCTTGCCTTGGGCGGCCTTGGCGGACAGGGCGGAAATGAGGCCGAGACGGCGAACCTTCTTGTTCAGCGAATAGCCATGGTCGCGCACAACCGGGCCATGCACGGCGCCACCGGTACGGAACTGTGGCGCGCGCAGAGAACCCTGACGGGCATTACCCGTACCCTTCTGCTTGTACGGCTTGCGTGTGGTGCCCGAAACCTCGCCCATGCCCTTCACCTTGTGGGTGCCAGCACGGCGCTTGGCCAGCTGCCAGTGAATCACGCGGGCGATGATGTCCACGCGGGGCTCAGCGGCGAAAATCTCATCCGGCAGCTCCACGCTGCCAGCGGACTTCGCATCAAAATCAACAACATCCAGCTTCATCGGCTTAGCCCTTCAGACCGGCGGGATAGGCAGCGTCAGCGGGACGCGCCTTCTTCACCGCATCGCGCACCAGCACGTAGCCGCCCTTGGAACCGGGCACCGCGCCATGCAGCATCACGAGGTTACGCTCGAGATCCACGCTCTCAACCTTCAGGTTCAGGGTGGTCACGCGCTCCTGGCCGAGATGACCGGCCATCTTCTTGTTCTTGAAGGTCTTGCCGGGATCCTGACGGTTACCGGTGGAACCCAAGGAACGATGACTGATCGAAACGCCGTGAGACGCTTCAAGACCACGGAAGTTCCAGCGCTTCATACCACCAGCGAAGCCCTTGCCCTTAGTGATACCAGCGACATCGACGAACTGGCCAACGGTGAAGTGGGCAGCAGACAGCACGGCGCCCGGCTCCAGCGTGGCATCGTCGGCCACACGGAACTCAACCAGCTTCATCGCCGGCTCTACCTTCGCCTTGGCGAAGTGGCCCTTCTGCGCCTTGCTCACATTCTTGGCCTTGGCCTTGCCAATGCCGAGCTGAACCGCGCTGTAGCCATCATTCTCAACGTTACGCGCCGCCACAACCTGCACCTCGTCGAGATGCAGCACCGTGACCGGCACATGCGTGCCGTCTTCCTTGAACAGCCGGGTCATCCCCAGCTTCTTTGCGATCACACCGGTACGCATAATACCTATACCACCTACGCTCAGATCTTAATTTCGACTTCGACGCCGGAGGCCAGGTCGAGCTTCATCAGCGCGTCCACGGTCTGCGGGGTCGGGTCAACGATATCCAGCAAGCGACGATGAGTCCGGATCTCGAACTGCTCGCGGCTCTTCTTATCAACATGCGGCGAACGGTTCACGGTGAACCGCTCGATATGGGTCGGCAAAGGAATCGGCCCCCGCACCTGCGCGCCCGTGCGCTTCGCCGTGTTCACGATGTCCTTGGTGCTGTTGTCCAGCACGCGATGGTCATACGCCTTCAGGCGGATACGGATGTTTTGATTGTCCATCTTAACTCGAACTCTTCAGATACAGGGGCCGAT
>JAGWZS010000237.1 GCA_018971905.1 Rhodospirillales bacterium
GGAACAAATCAAGCGTCAAACCATCCAGCAAAGACGCTTGCGCCATAACCAAATAGCCGCTTAAAATTTTAACCCAATAGGTGAGCCAAAACCTCCGTTAAAGCACGCTGCCAATTGTCTCAAATCATTCGACGATGGACAATAGGGGTACTCAGGCGTGCGGCCAGGGTTGAAGCGCCGCTTTGTCGTAGTTGGGGGATTTACCTGATCGACACCAGACTTTTGATCAGCGGTTGGCTTTCTAGCCGCAAGTATCCGCTCAAGGTCTGATTGGCGGATGTAGATGTTGGCTGGAGCGGGTAAGCCGGTCCAAAAACGAGTCACCGCACTTCGCGCCTTGGGGCGTTCAGCAAACAGCAGATACCTTAATGCGCCGAAAAACTGTCTTCGGTCAACGAAAACAGGCCGATTTGTAACCGACGAATAATAGTATGCGATCGATTTTCCGTTTGGTTGTGGCTTTTGAAGAATGCTTATAAAAGCATTAATTTGTTGGTTTTTGTCATGCGGAATGTCTACCGCTTCATCGGGCCAAAGTTTTTTGCCGTATTGTACTCGATGCCAAAAGTAACTTAAGCCTGTAGAAAAAATAGCAAAAAATGCAGCGCCACCAATACTTAGGCCAGCTAAAGTGTCGGTAGAAATAAAAATCCATATCGCATAGCTTAAAAAGGCGATGGAGAACGCCAATGATACACGAGACATAACCCGTATTTCTTCGAAATATTTGGCATTCTCACGGAGGATATTATCAGTAATTCTGTATATCAGAGGCAAGCTTGTGTTTATGTCTTCCGCCATAAACGCTGCGAGCGCATACCACAAAGGCACGTCATCATTTTCAGAACTACCAGAATCATGTGTCCGATCCGCATCTACTTTGTCCTTCATTTGTTTCCTTCTTGCTTCAGCGTATCCAGATAATCGCTCCACCACTGCGCCATCTCGACACGCTCGCCCCAATAGGCCGACTGGTTGTAAATGCGCCGAATGATGCCGGGCACCATATGGGCCAGCGCGCGCTCGATTGCGTCTGGGTTCCATTTTCCTGACTCGTTGAGTAGGGATGATGCCGAGGTGCGGAAGCCGTGTGCAGTCATTTGATCCTTGGAGTACCCCATGCGCCGCAAAGCGGCGTTGATCGTGTTGTCACTGATCGGCCTTGCCCTGGTTCGTATCGAAGGGAACACGTAGAGGCTCGCTCCTGACAAACCCCGCATGGCACGGAGAATTGTCAGAGCCTGCTTCGACAGCGGAACCGCATGTGGCTGGCGCATCTTCATCTTGGTTTCGGGGATTGTCCAAACGGCCTTATCAAAGTCCACCTCGGCCCATTCCATTTGGCGTATCTCGCCGGGGCGCTGGAACACATGCGGCGTGAGCTTCAAGGCATGCATCACGGCGGGGTCGCCCTGGTAATCGTCTATCGCCCGCAAGAGCGCGCCAAACAGGGCTGTGTCGGTAATCGCGGCGAAATGTTTGACGGGCGGAGAAATCAGCGCCCCTTGCAGGAGCTGCGCCGGGTCGCGCTCCGCCCGTGCGGTGGCCGCCGCATAGCGGAATACCTGCCCGGCAAAGGCACGGAGCTGCTTGGCTGTTTCTAGCCTCCCCCGGCGTTCGTGTTTTTTAAGTTCGTGAAGCAGCTCCTGGGGCGTGATGTCGGCCACCGGCCTCTTTCCAAAATCCTGCCCAAGCAATTTCAGTAGCCAGTGCTGCTTCTCCAACGTCGCGGTGGCCCGCCCCTCCCGGCCCTTTTTCTCGATCAGCTCGTCAGCCACGCTCGCAAAGGTGTTGCCTGCCCGAATGCTTGCCTCAATCCTGGCCTGGCGTTTGGCGGCGTTGGGGTCGATTGAGTGGGCCAGTTGCTTGCGTGCAGTGTCACGGGCTGCCCGTGCCTCAGCCAGGGTTATTTCGGGATAAGCTCCCAGAGCGAGTTTACGCTCGGCTCCATCTATGCGGTATTTCACCCGCCAAAGCTTGCTCCCCATTGGATTGACGAGAAGGTACAACCCCTGGGAGTCCGCCAGCTTATACGGTTTATCCTTGGGCTTGGCATTTCGAATCGCCGTATCAGTCAGTGCCATCGGGGGGCCTTGGATTGGAGCGGGCTTTTTGAGGCCCCAAATCAGGCCCCTATCTTCTGCGGTTGCAGGCAGACAAAGGCAGTCACTGACAATCAGTAACTGCTTAAAAATACAGAAATTTCAGGGGGGTTTTCAATCATCGGCAGGCATCGCCGGACGGAAAACTGGAGCGGGTAGCGGGAATCGAACCCGCGCATCGAGCTTGGGAAGCTAGCAGGCTACCATTACATCATACCCGCGCCGTGCGGCGTACATAGTCTGCCAGCATTGACCGCGCAAGCTGCCGGGCGTAGGTGCGGTTTACCTCGTGATTTGTCCGGCCGGATTGCGGCGAGGCTTCTTTTTAAGGTTTTTCTTGAAAGAGGTAGCAAAATAAGCGCGCTAAAGAGGCTTTGGGCTGGCAAGCCCCTGGTTTCCCGTGGCCGGACTGCCATTTGCAGCAGAGAGGCCGCGCCGATGTCTGAACCGCCGAAAACCCGCCTTGCCACGGATTTGATCCATGCCGGGCGCATCCGCACCAATCTGGAGGAAAACGGCGAAGCCCTCTTCCTCACCTCCGGCTTCACCTATGAAAGCGCTGACATGGCCGAGGCCGTGTTCGCCAATCAGGTCGAGCATTTCCAGTATTCCCGCTTCGCCAACCCCACGGTTTCCATGCTGGAGGCCAGACTGGCGAAGATTGAGGGCGCCGAGGCCTGCCGTGCCACGGCCACCGGCATGGCGGCGGTGCATAGCGCGATTATGTGCGGGCTGAAGGCGGGCAGCCGCGTTGT
>JAGWZS010000238.1 GCA_018971905.1 Rhodospirillales bacterium
CTCACGAGCACGGCGGGCGGCCTCACGCGCCGAGGCGGCGTCCATCACCTTCTGCACAATGTGCTTTGCTTCCTTGGGGTGCGTCTCGAACCAATGGCCCAGCGCATCCGCCACCGCCGCCTGCACCACTGGCTGCACCTCGGAAGAGATCAGCTTGTCCTTAGTCTGGGACGAGAATTTCGGGTCCGGCACTTTCACCGAGAGCACGGCGGTCAGGCCCTCGCGCATATCCTCACCGGAAAGGTCGGCCATGTCTTTCTTACCAGCGATGCTCTTGGCATAATTGCTCACAACACGGGTCAGCGCGGCGCGGAACCCAGCCAGATGGGTGCCACCATCGCGCTGGGTGATGTTGTTGGTGAAGCAGAGCATGGTCTCGTGGTAGGAATCGTTCCAGGTGAGTGCGAACTCAACCTTGATCCCCGCCTCCTTGGCCTCGCTGATCGCGGTGATTGGAGTGGGCAGTATGGAATTCTTCGCACGGTCCAGCCAGAGGCAAAACTCCTTTACCCCGCCCTGGTAATGAAACTCCGCCTGCTGGAAGGGCGCGTGCCGTTCGTCGCGCAACACAATCGCCAGCCTCGAATTCAAAAAGGCCAGCTCGCGCAGGCGGCGCTCGAACACCGCATAGTCGAAATCCGTGTGGGTGAAGGTGGCGGCGGAGGGTTTGAACGTTACCTCCGTGCCGTTGGGGTGGTCCGACGGGCCGACGATCTTCAGCGGCTGCACCGTGTCGCCATTCTCGAAGCGGATGAAATGTTCCTGCCCGTTGCGCCAGATGCGCACTTCCATCCATTCGGAGAGCGCGTTCACCACTGCCGCACCCACGCCGTGCAGGCCACCGGAGACTTTGTAGCTGTTCTGATTGAACTTGCCGCCCGCGTGCAGCTTGGTCAGCACCACCTCGGCGGCGGAAATACCCTCTTCTGGGTGAATATCCGTGGGAATACCGCGGCCGTTATCGCTAACGGTCATGGAGCCGTCGCCGTTCAGCACGGCTTCCACACGGTTGGCGAAGCCGGCTTGGGCCTCGTCCACCGCATTGTCGATAATCTCGAAGCCCATATGGTGCAGGCCCGAGCCGTCATCCGTGTCGCCGATATACATGCCCGGCCGCTTACGGACGGCATCCAGCCCCTTTAAAACACTGATCGATGCGGCGTCGTAGGCATCGTCAAGCGGGGCAGAATCAGGCGTATCGGACATAAGGGTAACAGGCTCCAGAGTCGTTGGATGAAGCCAGTTTATACCGTATATCCGGGCGAACACCTAATGCCCGGGGTGCTTTTTCTAAGTCACACTCGCATAACTCGGCTGCGCAGACACAGCAGCCATGCCGCGCTGCGGGACAATTCCCAAAGCCGTGGCCAAATCAATAATACCTTGGCGGAACGGGCCGCGCTGGCGCACCGCCAGCGTGCCAAACCCGGAGTGGCGGCCCACCAGCCGGGGCAGATCCGGTATCACCGCGTCAAACGTCGCGCCCAGTTTGTCTTCCATGAAATGCTGCGCCAGCCCGCCTTGTGCGTTGGCCTTGTTCAGCACCAGAAAGGGGCGCGGCGCTTGGCCGGAGCCCCCCGGCAGGCTGCGCAGCTTCTCCACATTGCGCAGCGAAATCAAGGTCGGGTCCAGCACGATCACGCGCTGCTGCGCGTTGAACAGCAATTGCCTCGCCAGCGGTGTCAGCCGCGCACCGGTATCCGCCACGGTGAAATTATAACGCTCCTGGATGGTCTGCACGAAGTTCACCAACCCTTCCGGGTTGCACGGCGCTTCCCAGGCCAGGGATTCCATGCCCGCCATCACGTGCAACCTGTCTCCCAGATCCTGCACGCAGCGTTCGATCAACAACTGGTCTACCCGCTGCGGCGCCTCCAGCACGGCGGACAAGCCACGGCTGGCAGGCAAATTCAAATCCAGCGCCAGCGTGCCTGTGTTCACCTCACCATCCAGCAGCAGCGTATGCCTGTGCAGCTCGGTCGCGAGGTAAGCCCCTAGATTGCCAGCAATGCAGCTCGTGCCTGCCCCGCCCCGCGCCCCGCAGAGCGCAATCATCCGCCCGCCGCGCTGCCCGGCCTGCTTATGGCCCGCATCGCCGATAAGCGGCAGAAAATGCTCTGAAATCATGTCTCTGGTCAGGGGTTTGGGGATGTATTCCCTTACCCCCATGTTTTTAACCACGAGCCGGTAGAAATTCACGTCCCGGCTCTCGCCAACCGCCAGCACCATTGTTCCAGCATCCACCGCATCGGCCAGGTCCATCAGCGCGTTAATCGGCTGCTCCTCACCGGAAAGATCCACCAGCACAATTTCTGGCGTAGGCATCGCCGCCAGAATCGTCAGGGCCTGGCGGTAATCCGCCAAATGCACCAGATTATCATGGGGAATTCGCCCGGCCAGCGCCATTCGCAACTCATTCATGCTGGCTTCATCGCTGGTAAAGCCAATGAATTTATCCCGCTTCAGGGCAAGCGCCGTGGGCGCCGGGTTCAGGCTGTTGCTATACGGCTCGTCCGGTGGCGCGTCCATCTGGCGCAGAAAGGGGGGCGGGTTGTCTTGCATGTGGCAATCCTCCAGAGACCCGGAAACTTCAACAGATATCGGTTGCCATCGCGTTAAGAAGCAGCGGCTTTTCCCAACAAGGTTGCAGGCCGGGCCGCCGCGCTCTATCAGCGCCGCTCATTTGGATTTTTACAGGATACGATGGCTCGGCAGAAAAAAGGCCGCAAACTGGACGGCTGGATCATTCTCGACAAACCGCAAGGCATCACCAGCACGCAAGCGCTGAACAAGGTGAAGCGGGCACTTGACGCCCAGAAAGCCGGACATGGCGGCACGCTGGACCCGCTGGCCAC
>JAGWZS010000239.1 GCA_018971905.1 Rhodospirillales bacterium
CAGCGCGGCCGGTCATCTCACCGCAGGCACCTTGCTGGCGGGCGGGACAATCGCGGGGAATATTGACCTCCTTCAGGGGAGCGACAGCATTGGCGCGCTGGGCAGTATCGCGCTGAATGGCGGTAGCTTGAGCCTGACGGATGCAACGGCTTTGGCGGTGAACGGGCCGCTCTCGGCCAGCGCCATCAGCCTGGCTGGCACCAGCCTCACGCTGGCCGCGCCGGTGACCACCGGAATCCTGACGCTTACAGACAGTAATGGCGTGAGCCAGACCGGCGGCGGGCTGACCGTAACCACGCTCACCGGCAGTGTTTCCGGCACTGCGGCACTCAACGCTGCCGCGAACAATATCGGCACACTGGCGAACTTTACTGATACCGGCTCGCTGATCCTGACTGACGGTGCGGCGTTGATACAGGCGGGCAGCCTTTCCGCCACCAACGCCACGCTTTCCGCCGCGGGGCTGAATTTCAGCGGCAGCGTCGTCACTCCCGGCACGCTGGTTGTGGGCAGTTCCAATGGCGTGAGCCAGACCGGCGGCAGCGTGAATACCGGCGTGCTGAGCAGCCTTGGCACTGTCAGCGGCAATATCATCATGACCCAGGCGGGCGACCAGTTCCCCGTTGTGCGGAACCTTGCCGCGACTGGCGTGATCGAGCTCGCCTCCGGCACAGGGTTGAGCCAGAGCGGCCTGCTTTCCGGCGGTGCGGTGACGCTGAGCGCCCCCAACTTTGCCCTGAACGGCACGGTAAGCACATCCGGCGCGCTGCAGCTCGACGGCGGCGGCGCCAGCGAAGGGGCAGGCGCGGTTATCGACGCCGCGCTGCTCACCACCGGGAGTGGCTCGCTTTCAGGCAGTGCGGTTTTCAACAACACGGCCAACAGCATCACCAGCCTGGGCGCATTTGCCGCCACCGGAGGCCTGACCCTGGCGGACAGCGCGGCGCTTGCCATCGGCGCTAATGTTTCGCTTGGCGGAACATTAGCGCTTTGGGATGCCAGCAACATCACCCAGACTGGCGGCAGCATCACCGCCGCCGCGCTCATCAGCGATGGCGGCACGGTTGGCGGCAGCGCCCTGTTTGGGCAGGCGGGCAACATAATTCCCGTGCTTGGCGGCTTCGCGGCGCATGGCGATTTGCGGCTCAACACAAGCGGCGCGCTGACCGTGGCAGGCAGCGTGACCGCCGGTGGCACGCTCAGCCTGTATGGTGGCGGCACCATCGGCCAAAGCGGCGGGTTGATCAGCGCGGCCTGGCTGAACGCCAGCGGCACCGCCATCGACCTTGGCGGAACCAATATCGGCCTGCTGGGCAATGTTTCCGCGGCAGGCAACGTGAGCATAGCCAATGCGGGCGGGCTGGCGGGCACGCTGACTGCCCAGAATGCCACGCTGGGCTCGAACGGCGGCTTTGCCGCAAGCGGCGATGCGCAAATCGGCAACGCGCTGTATATCACCGCCGCCGGACCGATGGTGCAGACAGGCGGGAATATCAGTGCCACCACGGCGACGATCACCGCCCCCTCCATCACCCTCTCGGGGGCGACGGACGTAGCCACCGCGCTGGCGCTGCGGGCCCGCGGCGACATCGTCCATGAATCCGGCAGCCTGAATGCCGGCACCCTCACCGGCACGGCGGGCGGGCTGGCGGAGTTCGGGGCTGTTACGGATATCGGCACGCTTGGCAGTTTCTTTGATGGCGGCGGCAGCTTTCTGCTGAGCAATGACGCGCCATTGACGCTGCTGGGGCCGCTGGTTGCCAATGTGGCCAGCATTACGGCCGTTGGCACACTCATCCTGCAAAGCAGCACAGATGGCGGGCTGTTTCTGAGCGGCAGCACCATCGCCGGTGCGGCCACCACGCCCCGCACCGGCGTAGATTCCCTGCTGGCAGTCACCGGCCGCAACCCATCGATCACGCAATACGGCACGTTCTATGTCGATTCGGGGCCAAACCTGGCCAAGTATCTCGGCGATTCCAGCCCGCTGGCGACGCTGTTCATGCGCCTTGCCTCCAGCGGCACCATCGCGCTGGCGCCAGCGCCCGGCGTGCTGGATGCGCCAAACACGGACCTTGTGCTCGCCGCGGGCACAGCCGGCATGGCGAGCGGCAATGTGAACGTGCTGCGGCTGGTGGTGCTGAGCGCGCAGTCTGTGCAGATGACCGGGTTCATCGGTTCCGTCACTGGCCCCACTGCGGCGGGCAAGGGCACAGCTTTCCCGTTCCCGCAGCCGGGGTACCGGTTCAATAGCTGCCCCATCGGTTCGGTAAATTGCACCATTCTACCCATCGAAGGGCTGCCTCAGGCCGATCCCTTGCAGAATTTTGACCTTTCGCCCCGCAAGCGGCGCCGGCTGGACAAGAACGTGACGCTGCCCGGCGTGGCCGCGCGGGATTTTTAAGGGGTGGCCATGGGAATCGCGGGTTTGACGCGCATCAGCACCGCTCTGGCGCTGTTGCTGGCTCTCAGCCTGGGAGGATGCGCCAAGCCGCCTGCCAGCGCCTACAGCGGTACGCAAACCGCCAGCGTAACGGTGGGCCTGCCCGTAGGCCAGAATAGCGCCGGGGAAAGCTGCACACTGCAGCGCGCCGGGCAGCGTGGTGATATTTATTGCGGCAGCTGGGACCAGCCGAGCGCCCATGTGCAAGCGGGTGGCACTGCCAGTGCCGGGCAGCTGCCGACGCTGGCCACAAGCAGCCCCTGGCGCGCCGGGCTGGATGCCGCCTATGCCTGCGAGGCGCCGCAGCCCGCGCGAATCCTGAATGGCGTGCCCGCCGAAATTCTACCTTGCACCCAGCGCTTCAGCGGCTGGCCCTATGTGGCGC
>JAGWZS010000240.1 GCA_018971905.1 Rhodospirillales bacterium
CTCCGATTGTTACCGGACGTTAACCTGATCCACCCGCTGGCACAATTCGGCGCAAAAGAGTAACAGGCGGGCCATGAAAGTTCGCACACGCTTCGCCCCGTCCCCCACCGGCCTGCTGCACATTGGCGGCGCCCGCACCGCGCTGTTCAATTACCTTTTTGCCCGGCATTACGGCGGCGAATTCGTGCTGCGCATTGAAGACACGGACCGCGCGCGCTCTACCCAGGAGGCCGTGCAGGTGATTCTGGACGGGCTGGACTGGCTGGGCCTGCATGCCGACGAACCGCCGGTGTACCAAACCACCCGCGAGGCACGGCATGCGGAAGTGGCAATGCAGCTTCTGGCCGAGGGCAAGGCCTATAAATGCTACTGCACGCCAGAGGAGCTGACCGCGATGCGCGAACAGGCGATCGCGGAAAAGCGCCCGCCCCGTTATGACGGGCGCTGGCGTGACCGCGACCCGGCCGAGGCGCCGGAAGGCGTGAAACCCGCCATCCGCCTGCGCGCCCCGCGTGAGGGCGAGGTGGTGTTGAACGACCTGGTGCAGGGCGAAGTACGAGTAAAAAACGCCGAAATGGACGACATGATCATCCTGCGGTCAGACGGCACGCCGACCTATCTGCACGCGGTGGTCTGCGACGATCATGACATGGCGATCACCCATGTCATCCGCGGCGACGACCATCTGACCAACACGTTCCGGCAAATTCAAATCTACGACGCCATGGGCTGGGAAAAACCCGCGTTCGCCCATATTCCGCTCATCCACGGGGCGGACGGCGCGAAACTTTCCAAGCGCCATGGCGCAGTAAGCATTCTGGAATTCCGCGAGCAGGGCTTTTTGCCAGAGGCTTTATGCAACTATCTGCTGCGGCTTGGCTGGGGCCATGGCGATGCGGAATTCTTGAGCCGTGATGAACAGATTCAACTTTTTACGCTCGAAGGCGTAGGCCGTGCCGCGAGCCGCATGGATTACGCGAAGCTGACGCATCTGAACGGCATGTGGTTGCGCCAGTCTGACGACGCACGGCTGCGGGATGATGTCGTGGAGCGCCTGGCCAAAGCGGACATCACGGTAGGCACCGCGGCGATGCAACGCATTCTGCACCTGATGCCGGGCCTGAAGGAACGCGCGAAAACCCTTGAGGAGCTGACTGCATCTTCCGCGTTTTTGGCGCGCGAGGTCCCCCTGCCCCTCGAGCCAAAGGCCGAAGCCCTGCTGACGCTGGAAAACAAGGACATGCTGGCTCGTCTGGCCAAGACGCTGGCAGGCATTGTCTTCACAAACGAGGCAATAGACTCAGCACTGCGGGCCTTCGCTGAAACGGAGGGACGCAAGCTGGGCCAAGTGGCACAGCCTTTGCGCGCGGCGCTGACCGGCAGCACGATGAGCCCGGGCATTGATGCCACCTTGATCGCGCTTGGCAAGGATGAAGCCCTGAAGCGGATAAACGCTGCCACGGCATAAGCCCTGCTGATCACCGCTGGTTATCAACCCGCGGCACGCCATGCGAAGCGAGAAAAGGCGATTCAGACTTCAGTTTCGCTTGCACAGCGCGCGAACCTGAAATCATCGCGCTCTAATCAGGAACACGCTGCAAATCCGTGCCGATGAAGGTAGGGATCAGCAACAGAATCCGGCCGTGGTCCAGCACCGGCAGAACCGGGCCGGGTTTAAAGCTGGCGAAATCCGGCGCAAACCGGGCCCAGCTTGCGGTGGTGCTGCCGGGCATGGCGATGATGAGGATGGTTTTGCCCAGCAGGCTTTCCGGCGGGGTAGTGAATACGAACTGATGCGGCTCGCGCCCGAAAACCGTCACGGGTGTGTCTATCCCATCCCGCAACAAGGTGTAGCCGATCTTGCCGGCATCGAACCAGCGTTGCGCGGCCACGGCGTCTATGCCCGGCGGCATGGTCTCAGCAATGCTTGTCCAATCAATTGCCTGCAACATGGGAGACTTGCCGGGCGCAAAAGCATCGGCCAGCGCGGGCGGCAGGCCAAATTGCACCAACGCCACGATAAGCAGCGAAGCAAAAGCCAGCAAACCACCCGAGATAACCGCCACAGCGCCAATCAACCGCTGTTCCCGCCGCGTTGCCCAGTCCCCCAGCAGCGGGAACAGCATTAAATAACCAGGAGCCGCCCAATGGAAGAGAATATGGGTGCGCGACCACAGCCCCACGACAGCAAAAAGCAGTACGGGAATAATCGCGGCCCAGGCCAACAGCCAGGAAACACGCTTGGCGGGTCCGGCCACAAGGCTGCGCGCCAGCAGCCAAACCATCGGCGCCCAGAGCCAGGGCAGCACGTAAAGTGCTTCGCCGCCCCAAACGGTAAGCGGCATCAACGGGCGCAGCCGCAGGCCTGTGGCACGCCCGCCTTGATAATTAAAGCTCGCCCAATGGTGCTGGGCATTCCAGATAATCACCGGCGAGAACAGCGCCAGCGCCAGCACAACGCCCACCCAGGGCCAGGGCTGCCGCAGCTCCCGCCGCCCGGCTGGGTCCAACAGCACACCCAGTGCGGCCCCCGCCAGCACCAAAGCGGCGTTGTATTTGGAGAGCATCGCCAACCCTGCGGACAACCCCGCCGCCAACCACCAGCGCGGCGACGGACGCGCATCCGGCAGCCCCAGAGCGCGAATCAGCGCATAGAGAAACGCCAGCAACGCGGCGTTCAGCGGCCCGTCCGGCAGCACCCAACTACCGAAGGCCAGCGAAAACACCGGCGCGATGGTAAATGCCACCACCGCCCAGAACCCGGCTTTCTGCCCAAACAGCCGCCGGGTGATAAGATAGAGCAGCCAGGAGGAGAGCCCTGAGAGC
>JAGWZS010000241.1 GCA_018971905.1 Rhodospirillales bacterium
CTACGAGGACCGGAACGTGGATTTTGGGCTGGAATGCGGGCTGCAAGGTAGGGCGCAGATTGGCAAGGGCATGTGGACGGCGCCAGACCAGATGGCGGCGATGCTGGCGCAGAAACTTGCCCACCCCAAGGCCGGCGCCAACACCGCCTGGGTGCCCAGCCCCACGGCCGCCACGCTGCACGCGCTGCATTACCATCAGGTGGACGTGTTTGCCCGGCAGAACGAGCTGAAGAACCGCCCCGCCGCCAAGCTGTCTGACCTTCTCACCGTGCCGCTGGTCCAGGGCGTGAGCTGGACGCCGGAGGAAGTCCAGCAGGAGCTGGATAACAACTGCCAGAGCCTGCTGGGCTATGTGGTGCGCTGGGTGGACCAGGGCATTGGCTGCTCCAAAGTGCCGGACATTCACAACGTCGGGCTGATGGAAGACCGCGCCACGCTGCGCATCTCCTCCCAGCATATAGCCAACTGGCTGCATCACGGCGTCGTCACCAAGGCGCAAGTGATGGAAACGCTGAAGCACATGGCCCTGGTGGTGGATCAGCAGAACGCGCATGATCCGGCCTACACCCCCATGGCGCCAGCCTATAACGGCCCTGCCTTCAGGGCGGCGGTGGAATTGGTGTTCGAAGGGCTGCAACAGCCCAACGGCTACACTGAATTCATTCTCACCCGCCACCGCCGCGAGGCAAAGGCGCTCGCCGGCCAGAAGGAGGTTAAAGCGGCTTGAACCGCCAGCGGCCGTTCAGGCCGGGCGTAGGCTGAGCTTTTTAGGCGCAGTCGTGTACGGCGTCTGGATGCCCGCAACAGGGTGCGGCACATAGGGCGCCTCAAGTGCTGCAATGGCTTCAGGGGAAAGCGTCACCTCCAACGCGCCCAGCGCATCGCTCAGGTGCGCGGGTTTGGTCACGCCGATAATCGGGGCGGTGATCTCCGGCTTTTGCAGCAGCCAAGCCATCGCCACCTGGGCGCGCTGCACGCCCATCGCGGCCGCCACTCTGCCTACCTCTTCCACCACCTTGCGGTCTTGCGCCGCGGTGTCGGTATAAAGAATTTTCTGGAAAGCGTCGGTTTCCGAGCGCGAGGTTGCCTCGGCCCAGTCGCGGGTCAGCCGGCCGCGGGCCAGTGGGCTCCAGGGAATCACCCCCACGCCCATATCCGCGCAGAGCGGCAGCATTTCCCGCTCCTCCTCGCGGTAAATCAGGTTCACCTGGTTCTGCATGGAGATGAATTTCGTCCAGCCATGTATCTGCGCGGTGTATTGCGCCTTGGAAAATTGCCAGGCAGACATTGAGGACGCGCCAATATACCGCACCCGCCCAGACTTCACGATGTCGTGCAGCGCCTCCATGGTTTCCTCTATCGGCGTGGCATCGTCCCAACGGTGAATCTGATAGAGGTCGAGATACTCCATCCCCAAACGCTTCAGGCTGTCATCCACCGCCTGGAACAGCGCCTTGCGCGAAAGCCCGCCGGTGTTAGGCGCGTTGCGCCAGGGCATGAAGGCTTTCGAAGCCACAACAATCTCGTCCCGGTGGGCAAAATCGCGCAACGCCCGGCCGGTAATTTCCTCAGACGTGCCATCGGAATAAGCATTCGCGGTGTCGAAGAAATTAACGCCCGCCTCCAGCGCCTGGCGGATGATCGCGCGGCTGGCTGCTTCATCCAGCGTCCATTCATGGCTGCCGCGCGTGGCCTCGCCGAAGCTCATGCAGCCAAGGCACAGGCGTGAAACAGTCAGGCCGGTCGGGCCCAGAGTCCGGTATTGCATGAAGTTACTTCCTTACGGTCGATGATACCGGCGCATATGGGGTGGGGTACGGGTTAAACCTACTCCATCGCCCAGGCGAGAATCGCTTTTTGCGCGTGCAGCCGGTTTTCCGCCTCGTCGAACACCACGGAAGCCGGGCCGTCGATCACCTCGGCGGAGACTTCCTCACCACGATGCGCCGGCAGGCAATGCTGGAAGATGGCGCCCTTCGCGGCCTTCTCCATCAGCGCGGCGGTTACCTGATACGGCGCGAAAGCCTGGGCGCGGGCGGCGGCCTGGTCCTCGGAATCGGACATGGAGAGCCAGGTATCCGTCACCACGCAGGCAGCATCCTCCACGGCCCAATCCGGGTCGATGCCCACTTCCACGTCGGCCCCTTCTTCCTTCGCCCAGTCCAGCACGTCCGCGCGTGGCAAATAGCCGTCCGGGCAGGCGAGGCGGAGCGCGAAATTGAACCGCGCGGCGGCTTCGATGAAGGAAGCGGCGACATTATTGCCATCCCCCACCCAGGCGATGCGCTGCCCCGCCACAGGCCCCTTATGTTCTTCGAAGGTGAGAATATCGGCCATGATCTGGCAGGGGTGGGAGAGTTCGGTGAGCCCGTTGATCACGGGCACGCAGGCATGGCGCGCCAGCTCATGCAGCTTGGCGGCGCTGTCCGTGCGCAGCAGAATGCCCTGCACGAAGCGCGAGAGCACATGCGCCGTATCGGCGATCGTCTCGCCCCGGCCGATCTGCATGTCCCGCGCGGAGAGCGCCACCGTACTGCCCCCCAGCTCCTTGGCGGCAATTTCGAAGGAAACCCGGGTGCGGGTGGAAGGTTTTTCAAAAATCATCGCCAGGCTCTTGCCCGCCAGTGGCTTCTTGGGGCTGCCACGTTTGAAGGCGGCAGCGGATTCCAGCAGCGCCCGCAGTTCCGTGCTGGAGAAATCCTTCAAATCCAGAAAATGCCGGGGGCCGGATTCCGGCAGGCGCAGCGCGGCACTCATTTCGCGATCTCCATCGTCAGGGCTTGCGCGGTTTTGTCCAGCATCGCCAGCG
>JAGWZS010000242.1 GCA_018971905.1 Rhodospirillales bacterium
CGGCGTGAGTATAACGGGAATATCACGTGGCGCAAAACTGGCCGGACCACAATCTGATCCGGCCAGCTCTATCCGGCCAGCTCTATTCAGTTTCCGGCGGCCTTGCGGCCGCGCAGCACCTGGCAAAGCTTCGCATCCAGGGCATATTTGCCAGGACCGGCAGCGTAGAGCAGCAAAAACCCGCCCATGATGCTGACATTTTTGTAGAAATTGATCTCATTCTCATACTGAGCCGCGCCGGTCATCGTCCAGTAATGATGGGCCAGAAACCCGGTGGCGAGGGTGTAGACCGCCATGAGCACGGCGAGCGGGCGCGTGCCAATGCCAAGCAGGATGGCAAGTGACACAAACACTTCCATGATGATCGCCACAAGCGTCGCCAGCTCCGGAACCGGAACGCCGGTTTGCGCCATGTAGGCGGCCGTTCCTGAATAATCCAGCAGCTTGCTCCAGCCGAATTTCAGGAACAGCACAACGAGCAGGATGCGCGCGAGGAGGATGACCTCATCGGTAAAATAGCCGCGGTGGTTGGTTGACATGAATTGATCTCCTGCTGCCAGCCGCGCTTATGCGGAAAGCTTGGCGGAAATTTCCGCCACATGCCGGCCAAGGAAGCGAGCGCCTTCCAGCTCGTTTTCGCTGGGCTGGCGCGAGCCATCGCCCGCTGCGATGGTGGTGGCGCCATAAGGCGCGCCGCCGGTCACCTCGTCCAGTTTCAACTGCCCCTGGAATGAATAAGGCAACCCGACGATAACCATGCCGAGATGCAAAAGATTGGTATGAATGTTGAGCAGCGTGGTTTCCTGCCCGCCATGCTGGCTGGCGGTTGAAACAAACGCGGCACCCACCTTGCCGTTGAGCGCGCCGCGCATCCACAAGCCGCCGGTCTGGTCCAGAAAATTGGCCATCTGCGAGGACATGCGGCCATAGCGCGTGCCAGTGCCAACAATGATGGCATCGTAATCGGCAAGCTCCTGCGGGTGAGCTACCGGCGCCTTCTGGTCGAGCTTGAAATGGCTTTTGCGGGCAATCTCGTCCGGCACAAGCTCCGGCACGCGCTTGATATCCACCTGAGCGCCGGTGGCGCGCGCACCTTCGGCCACCGCCTCCGCCATGGTTTCGATGTGACCATAGCTGGAATAATAAAGTACGAGAATTTTCGGCATATCTGGTTCCTTTCTCGGAGTTAGCCGAAACCCTCGGCTCGTTCTGACTAAAATCAGGCTTGCACGAAGAAAAAGAAAGAGAAACTATGGAAAACCACAGTTTCCGGATTTGATATGCCAACCCTGCCCGACCTTGAAGCCTGGGGCATTTTTGCCAAAATTGCTGAAACCGGCTCCTTTGCCCGGGCCGCGGCTGAGCTTAAACTGTCGAAACCGACCGTGTCGAAGGCCGTTGCCAGGCTTGAGGAACGCATTGGCACCGCCTTGTTCAACCGGACATCACGCCGCCTCTCGCTCACTGAAAGCGGGCGCCAGGCGGCGGCTGGGGCGGCGCGGCTGCTGGCCGAAGGCGAGGCCGTGGAGGCCCTGGCAACACTGCAGGCCGTAATCCCCAGCGGCATGGTACGGATGTCCGCGCCGATGTCGTTTGGTGTTGCCAACCTCGCCCCTTTGCTGCCGGAGCTGTTCGCCGCCTACCCGAACATTACCATCGATCTGCATCTCTCGGACGAAATTGTGGATCTGATCGGCGGCGGCTTCGATCTGGCCTTGAGAATTGCCGCCTTGCCTGATTCCAGCCTGCGCGCCCGCCATGTCTGCCGGGTGAGGCGTGTACTGGTGGGCGCGCCGGCCTATTTTGCCAACCGGGAAAAGCCGCGAAGCCCGCGCGACCTCGCCCAGCATGATTGCCTTGGCTATACCTACGTGCCAAACCCCGACCGCTGGCGCTTCCTGCGGGCATCCGGCGAGGAAGAGGTGGCAACCTTGCGCGGCCCCTTGCGGGCGAATAACGCGGATGCGCTGCGGCCCATGCTGCTGGCTGGCCTTGGCTTGGCCGTGCAGCCTGAGTTCACGGTGAGTGAAGATTTGAAAGCCGGGTTGCTGGAGGTGCTGATGCCCGAATGGACCATGCCGCCCATTTCCGTGAATCTGGTAACCCCTCCTGGCCGGCATCGCCCGGCCAGAGTTGCCGCGGTTATTGAATTTCTGGCGCGGCGGCTTGCTGCCGCGCCATGGGCACTGTCGGAGACAATGTGAATTTTAATGCCTGGCCAGATACGCCGCACCTGCCAACAGGCAAAGCGGCAGAACCAGCCCGGCAGCCAGCGATGCCGGTGAATGCAAAACCGCCAGCGCCACCAGGATTGAGAGCGCGGTAACGGCGAGGGTGCGCTTGTCGCCAAACAATGTTTTGATAAAGCCCTGCATGTTACACCATCTTCGCGGCATTGAGCCGGTAATTGTTAAGGCGGATAAGCGCCAGGCCGCCGAGCAGATAAAAAACAAACAACGCCAGCAGCGTGGCGTCGCCCAGGGGCCAGTTATAGCCGAGCGATTCCAAAATCCAGTAGCTGCCGAAGCTGAGCACCGCGGCGCTGACCGTGAATTTGATGGCGTTTTCTGGCACGCGCGCCAGCGGCTTGCGCAGCATCATGCCGGCAGCGGCCACGGCAACCAGAGCCAGCAGCGCCGCACAGGCGGCGGCTATTGTGTGATGCGTCTGCACGCCCAGCGCCACGACGATGAGCCACACCTCCAGCCCTTCCAGCAACATGCCGTTGAAGGCGATGAACCAGGCTGCGCGCGCATCGTGAATGTCGGCGCGCGCCTGCAAGGCGGCGAACTCGGCATCCTCATC
>JAGWZS010000243.1 GCA_018971905.1 Rhodospirillales bacterium
GCCACAATGCCCTTGAAGGCGCGGATCGTATCTTCAACCTTCACGAACACGCCGGGCGAGCCGGTGAACACTTCCGCCACATGGAACGGCTGGGAGAGGAAGCGCTCGATCTTGCGGGCGCGGGCCACGACCAGCTTGTCGTCGTCGGACAGCTCATCCATGCCCAGAATGGCGATGATGTCCTGCAGGCCCTTATAGGTTTGCAGAATGCGCTGCACATCGCGCGCCACCTTGTAATGCTCCTCGCCCACGATGCGCGGGTCGAGCGAGCGGGAGGTGGAGTCCAGCGGGTCAACGGCCGGGTAGATGCCTTTTTCAGCAATCGAGCGGTTGAGTACCGTGGTCGCATCCAAATGCGCGAAGGTGTTGGCCGGCGCCGGGTCGGTCAAATCGTCGGCGGGCACATACACGGCCTGCACGGAGGTGATGGAACCCTTCTTGGTGGAGGTGATGCGCTCCTGCAAGGCGCCCATGTCCGTTGCCAGCGTGGGCTGGTAGCCCACCGCGGACGGAATACGGCCCAGCAGAGCAGACATTTCAGCGCCCGCCTGGGTGAAACGGAAGATGTTGTCCACGAAGAACAGCACGTCTTGGCCTTCCTGATCGCGGAAATATTCAGCCATGGTCACACCGGAGAGGGCGACGCGCGCGCGGGCACCCGGCGGCTCGTTCATCTGGCCATAAACCAGCGCCACCTTGGAGCCTTCGGTGGTGCCGTCCTCATTCAGCTTGATAACGCCGGCATCGACCATTTCATGGTAGAGGTCGTTACCCTCACGGGTACGCTCACCCACGCCCGCGAACACGGACACGCCGCCATGGCCCTTGGCGATGTTGTTGATAAGCTCCTGGATGAGCACGGTTTTGCCCACGCCCGCACCGCCGAACAGGCCAACCTTGCCGCCCTTGAGGTACGGGGCCAGCAAATCCACCACCTTGATGCCGGTGACAAGAATTTCGGCGGAACCGGCTTGCTCCTCAAACGAGGGGGCCGCGTTATGAATGGGGCTATGGGCAACCGCGGTAATCGGGCCGCGCTCGTCGATCGGCTCGCCGATGACGTTGAGAATGCGCCCCAGCACGCCCGGGCCAACCGGCACGGAAATGGCCGAGCCTGTATCGGTCACGGACATGCCGCGGACCATGCCGTCGGTGGTGTCCATGGCGATGCAGCGCACGGTGCGCTCGCCGATTTCCTGCGCCACTTCCAGCACCAGGCGGCGCTCGCCAACCTTGGTTTCCAGGGCGTTCTGGATGAAGGGCAGCGCGCCGTCGAACTCAACGTCGACAACAGCGCCATTGATCTGGGTCACTCGGCCGGTGTTGTTGCTTGTCATCTCTCTGTCCTCAAACGGCTTCCGCGCCGGAAATGATTTCAATCAGCTCTTTGGTGATGTTCGCCTGACGGGCCCGGTTATAATCCAGCGTCAGGCGCTTGATCATCTGGCCGGCATTGCGCGTGGCGCTATCCATCGCGGTCATCTGGCTGGCATAAAAACCCGCTGCGTTTTCCAGCAGGGCGGCATAAATCTGCACCGCCAGGTTACGCGGCAGCAGCCGGTCGAGCAGCGTGCCGTCGTCCGGCTCCACCTCGTAATTATGCTCCATCGCGTTGTCGTTCGCGGTGGGAGCTGCGGCGGGGATCAGCGGCTGCTCAAACGGCTTCTGCGTCATCACGCTGTGGAAGCGGTTGAACAGCAGCGTCACGGTATCATACTCGCCAGCCTTGAAGCCGCGAATAATCTCCTGCGCCACCTCTTCCGCATCCGCGAAGGTGATGATCTTCTTGCCGACGAAATTCTTGGTGCCGGAAATCTGCTCCCGCAGGTCGCGGCGCAGCGAATCATTGCCTTTACGGCCCAGCGCGAAAATTTTCACGCGCTTGCCCTCGGCCTGAAGCTGCGCTGCCTTCTGCCGCGCCAGCTTGGCGATGTTGGCGTTGAAGGCGCCGGCCAGGCCACGGTCGGCCGTAACGGCCACCAGCAGGTGGGTCTGGCTTTTGCCATTGCCCACCAGCAGCTTGTTGGCATTCGGGTTGCCCATCTCGGAGGCCGCCAGGGCCGCCAGCATTTCCGCCATGCGCACGGCATAGGGGCGCGACGCCTCCGCCTGCGCCTGCGCGCGGCGGAGTTTGGCCGCCGCCACCATCTTCATGGCGCTCGTGATCTTCTGCGTGGATTTCACGCTGTTGATCCGGTTGCGCAGGGTTTTCAGCGAGGGCATCGGCTTATCCGAAAACGCGCAGCAGGTTCTCGATGAAGGCGATCAGCTTCTGCTCGGTTTCCGGCTTGATCTGCTGATCGGTCTCAATCGCGTTCACGATCTCGGGCGCGTTGGCCTTGATGTCGGAAAGCAGCTGGGCCTCGAAGGCGCCAACCTTGTCCACTGCCACGCCGTCCAGATAGCCGCGGGTGCCGGCGAACACCGAGATCACCTGCTCAGCCACTGAAAGCGGCTTGAACTGCGGCTGCTTCAGCAGCTCGGTCAGGCGGGCGCCACGGGCCAGCAGCTTCTGGGTCGCGGGGTCGAGGTCAGATGAGAACTGCGCAAAGGCCGCCATTTCGCGGTACTGCGCCAGGTCCAGCTTGATCTTGCCAGCCACCTGCTTCATCGCCTTGATCTGTGCCGCGGAACCAACGCGGGAGACCGAAAGGCCGACGTTGATGGCCGGACGGATGCCCTTGAAGAACAGCTCGGTCTCCAGGAAGATCTGACCATCGGTGATGGAGATCACGTTGGTCGGGATATAAGCGGCAACGTCACCGGCCTGGGTTTCGATCACCGGCAGGGCGGT
>JAGWZS010000244.1 GCA_018971905.1 Rhodospirillales bacterium
CGGCGCGCACAAGATCAATAATTGCATCGGTCAGATTCTGCTTGCCAAGCGCATGGGCAAAACCCGCATCATCGCGGAAACCGGGGCTGGGCAGCATGGCGTGGCCACCGCCACGGTCTGCGCCCTGTTTAACCTGCCCTGCACTATTTACATGGGCGCTGTGGATGTTGAGCGGCAGAAGCCCAACGTGTTCCGCATGAAGCTGCTGGGCGCCGAGGTTGTGCCCGTTTCCTCAGGTGCCGCCACGCTGAAAGACGCCATGAACGACGCCCTGCGGGATTGGGTGGCGAATGTGCACGACACCTTTTACATCATCGGCACCGCCGCCGGCCCGCACCCCTACCCTGAGCTGGTGCGGGACTTCCAGTGCGTCATCGGCAATGAGGCCCGCGCGCAGCTGATGGAAGCTGAAGGCCGTCTGCCGGATGTCGCCATTGCCGCTGTCGGCGGCGGCTCCAACGCCATCGGCCTGTTCCATCCGTTCCTGGACGAACCCACCGTCAAGCTCATCGGCGTGGAAGCCGCCGGCAAAGGCATGGAGACGCACGAGCACGCCGCCAGCCTGAACAAAGGTCGCCCCGGCGTGCTGCACGGCAACCGCACCTATCTGCTGCAGGACGATGACGGGCAAATTCTGGAGGCCCACTCCATCTCCGCCGGGCTGGATTATCCCGGCATCGGCCCGGAACATAGCTGGCTGCACGATATCAAGCGCGTGGACTATGTCGGCGTGACGGATAGCGAGGCGCTGGAGGCCTTCCAGCTCTGCTCAAAGCTGGAAGGCATCATCCCGGCGCTGGAATCCGCCCACGCTATCGCGCATGTGGTCAAACTCGCCCCCACCCTTGACCGGGACAAGATCATCCTGCTCAACCTCTCCGGCCGGGGAGACAAAGACATCTTCTCCGTCGCCAAATATCTGGGAACCGAAATATGAGCCGCATCGCCGGTGTGTTCGCCGCCCTGCGCCAGGAAGGCCGCGGCGCGCTCATTCCCTTCGTCGAGGCATATGACCCAGACCGTGAAACCTCCCTCGACCTGCTGAAAGGCATGGCGGCGTGCGGGGCGGATATTATCGAGATCGGCATGCCCTTCACGGACCCGATGGCCGATGGCCCAACCATCCAGGCCGCCGGACGGCGCGGGCTGCTGGCCGGGGCCACGCTGAAGGGCGTGCTCGGGCTGGTGCGGGAATTCCGCACGGAAAACAACCATACCCCGCTGGTGCTGATGGGTTATCTCAACCCCATCGACTCCTACGGCGTGGAGGCTTTCTGCGAGGATGCCGCCCATGCGGGAGTGGACGGGCTGATCATCGTCGATCTACCGCCCGAAGAGGCCGACCTGGTGCTGCCGCACGCCAGCGCGAACGGGCTGGACGTTATCCGGCTTGTGGCCCCCACCACCTCTGACGCGCGGCTGAAACAGGTGCTCGCGGGCTCCTCCGGCTTTGTCTATTACGTTTCCATCACCGGCATCACCGGCACGCGCACCGCCTCAGCGGCGGATTTGGCGCGGGACATTCCCCGTATCCGCGCCGCGACCGACCTGCCGATCGCGGTTGGGTTTGGCGTGCGCACGCCCGAACAGGCCGCCACCGTGGTAGCCCATGCGGATGCAGCCATCGTCGCCTCCGTGCTGATCGAAACCTTATGCAAGGAAAACGCCGCGGCCGTGCTGCGCGATGTACGGGCATTGGCGGAAGGCATAAGGACCACGCGCAAAGCGGCTTGAACAAAGATTAGAGGCGCACTCATGGGTTTCATCAAATCTATCACCGAACGGCTGGCCACGGGGCAGAAACCGCCCGCTATCCGCTACGCGGATTTTTCCGCGCCCGCGCCGGAGGATCTGCTCCCGCATCTCGACCAGAGCGGGATTGATGAAGCCAGCCTCACGCCAGACCAAAAACAATGGCGGCGCGATGGCGTGCTGATCCTGCGCGATTTCATCCCGGATGAGATCACCGCACCCTATATCAAGCGCCGCGAGGCTCACCCCAACCCAGCGGGCTGGCCGCAGGGCAATTCCTACCAATTTGTGCCAGAGATGCGCGAGCTGGCGCTCTACCCGCCACTGATGCAAAAGCTGGAGCATCTGATCGGCGAGCAGATGATGTTGCAGCTCTGCCTCACTAACTGGGTCACCTCGCAGCGCGCCTGGCACCAGGACGATTACCTGAACCCTTCCTTCGTCAATTGCTGGTATGTAGCGGTGTGGATCGCCCTGGCCGACATCGAGCCAGATTGCGGGCCGTTTGAATATATTCCCGGTTCGCATCGCTGGCCGTTGATGCGCGGCGAGAAAGTCCGTGGAATTCTTGGCGACCTGGGTCATGAAGTGCATGAGCTGCACTGGCCGAAAACCTCTGAGTGCTTCACCACGCCGGCGGTTGAGTATGAAATGAAGCTGCGCCGGGTGAAGCCTGAAGCCTTCCTGGCCAAGCGGGGCGATGTGCTGGTCTGGCACGCCCGGCTGATGCACCAGGGCTCGCTGGCCAAAACCCACGGCAAGGAGCGCCGTTCGCTCATCGCGCATTATTCAGGCGTAAACCACCGGCCGGATATTCCGGACCAATCCCGCTTTCAAGACGAAAACGGGCAAATTTACATAAAATTCGGCGACCCTACGGCCTGACCAGATATCCCGGCGCAATAGCGCCGGGACCAAACACCTAATGCCAGCCGCCACCGCCACCATGGTCATCGCCGCCACCACCGCCGCCGTGCCAATCGCCATCATCGCCGCCGCCATGCCAGCCGCCGCCATAGCCATAGCC
>JAGWZS010000245.1 GCA_018971905.1 Rhodospirillales bacterium
GTAGCCCTGGCAGCTGCTCTGTGTCAAAGGACAGGAGATTCAATTTATCTGACGGAATATTTCATGCGCGCTGTGATCTTCGACCTGGATGGCACGCTGATTGACGCAGCGCCTGACATTACCTCGAAGCTTAATGAAGTTCTGGCGGCGGATGGCCACGCGCCGCTCTCCCTGCCGGAAGTCCACACCATGATCGGCGACGGAGCCAAGGTGCTGCTGGCGCGGGCTTTCGCGGCACGCGGCAGTGCCGTTGAGTCGCGGCATCTGGACCATTTCATGCGGATTTATGCCGAGAATCCGGTCGTCAACACGGTGATTTACGATGGCATCCTGCCCACGTTGGAAGCGTTGGCGGCTCAGGGCCGCCAGCTTGGTATCTGCACCAACAAACCCATGCACGCCACGCGGGAAGTGCTGAACGCGCTGGGGCTGACGCGTTTCTTTGGCGCTGTGGCGGGCGGCGATTCCACCCCCTACCGCAAGCCGGACCCGCGCCATCTGGCCGCTGTGCTCTCGGAACTGGATGTCACCGACGCGATTATGGTCGGCGACCATGCCAACGATATGAAAGCCGCCGCCGGGCTGGGGCTGCCCGCCATATTCTGCGCCTGGGGCTATGGCGAAGGGCAGGGCGACGCCCGTGCCGAAACCCCTGCCGATTTGCCGGAGATTATCGCCCGGCTGGGCTAGACACGCATCGCAACTTTGCGTAACGCGCGCTTGACGATCCATGAGATATGCCCCATCTGGCAATCAGGACTAAATCAGTCCGTTTAATGGGGCCGTTATGCTGAAACTTTCACGCCTGACCGATTATGCCGTTGCGGCACTGGTACGCCTGGGCATGGCGGATGGTGTTGAGACCTCGCCCGGCATTGCGGCGGGTATTGGCGTGCCGGAACCAACCGTGGCCAAGGTGCTGAAGGCGCTGGCCGGGCATGGCCTCGTCATCTCCACCCGTGGTGCGCGGGGCGGCTACCGCCTTGCCAAGGCGCTGGCGGAAATCCCGGTCTCCGAGGTGATCGTCGCGATTGATGGACCCATTGCGCTTACCTCCTGCGTGGAAGGTACGGGCATGATCTGCGAAAGCCTGTCCCTTTGCCCGATTGCCGGGCGGTGGGACCCGGTGAACGAGGCCATCCGCGGCGCACTCTCTCATATTTCACTGGCCGATATGGCGGCGGCTTCAATCCCGCCTGCCTTCCGTATCCCAGCCGAGCCGATCAACGAGGTTGCCTGAAGCATGTCCACCACTACCGAAGCCACGATCCAGGAACTGGCGGCCCAGAAATACAAGTACGGGTTTACCACGGATATCGAGATGGAGGAGTTCCCCAAGGGGCTCTCGACGGACATTGTGCGTCTCATCTCCGCCAAGAAGGGTGAGCCAGAATGGCTGCTGGAATGGCGGCTGAAGGCCTATGAGGCGTGGCTGAAGATGGAGGAGCCGGAATGGGCGCGCATCCACCATCCGCCCATCGAGTATGAGGCGCTCTATTATTACGCCGCCCCGGCCAAGGCTGTGCCGAAATCGCTGGACGAGGTGGACCCGGAGCTTCTGAAAACCTACGAGAAGCTTGGGATTCCGTTGAACGAGCGTGCTGCGCTGGCGGGTGTGGCCGTTGATGCGGTGTTCGATTCAGTCTCCGTCGCCACCACGTTCCGGGATACGCTGGCCAAGGCGGGCGTGATCTTCTGCTCCATCTCCGAGGCGGTGAAGGAACACCCGGAGCTGGTACGCAAATATATCGGCTCCGTGGTGCCGGCGGGTGATAATTACTTCGCGGCGTTGAACTCCGCCGTGTTTTCCGATGGCAGCTTTGTCTTCATTCCCAGGGGCGTGAAATGCCCGATGGAGCTTTCAACCTATTTCCGCATCAACGCCCGCAACACGGGGCAGTTTGAACGCACACTGATCATCGCCGAGGAAGGTGCTTCCGTTTCTTATCTGGAAGGCTGCACCGCGCCGATGCGCGACGAGAACCAGCTCCATGCGGCGGTGGTTGAGCTGGTGGCGCTGGATGAAGCCAAGATCAAATATTCCACCGTGCAGAACTGGTATCCTGGCGATGCCGAAGGCAAAGGCGGGATTTATAATTTCGTCACCAAGCGCGGCGCCTGCCGGGGCAGGAATTCTAAAATCTCCTGGACACAGGTGGAAACCGGTTCAGCGATCACCTGGAAATACCCCTCCTGCATTTTGCAAGGCGAGGGCTCGGTGGGCGAGTTTTACTCAGTGGCCGTGACAAATAATTTCCAGCAGGCCGATACCGGCACCAAGATGATCCATATCGGCAAGAACACGTCGAGCACGATCATCTCCAAGGGCATTTCCGCTGGCAAGTCCAACAACACCTATCGCGGGTTGGTGAAGATCATGCCCGGCGCCTCGGGTGCCCGCAACTTCACCCAATGCGATTCGTTGCTGATCGGCGACCAATGCGGCGCGCATACGGTGCCCTATATCGAAAACCGCAATGCCTCGGCCAAGGTGGAGCATGAAGCTACCACCTCCAAGATTGCCGAGGACCAATTGTTCTATTGCCGCTCCCGTGGTCTTTCCGAGGAAGACGCGGTGAGCCTCATCGTCAATGGCTTCTGCAAGGATGTGCTGAAGGAGTTGCCGATGGAATTCGCCGTCGAGGCACAAAAACTATTAGCTGTTTCTCTGGAAGGTTCGGTGGGCTGATGCTCGAGATCAAGAATTTGCATGCGCGTATTGGCGATGCGGAAATCCTGAAAGGTGTGACCCTCACCATCCCCGATGGT
>JAGWZS010000017.1 GCA_018971905.1 Rhodospirillales bacterium
TTCTCTTGCGGCGGCCTCTGATGGCGTGCCCTCCGGCGCTTGCAGGCTGGCCAGGGCGGCGGCAAATCCGGCCCGCTGAGCCTCTGCCTGTGCGGGGTCGCGCAGCAGGCCAAGCAGGGTCTCGGCCAGGCGGTCCGCCCGGCAATCCTCTTGCAATAATTCCGGTACCAGCGCCCGCCCGGCGAGCAGGTTGATCATCGCCACATGCGGCACTTTGATCAGCCGCCGCCCGATGGCGGCTGAAATCGGGTTTACCCGGTAGGTGACGGCCATCGGCACACCCGCCATGGCCAGCTCCAGCGTGGAGGTGCCGGATTTGGTCAGCGCCGCCGCGGCTGCCGCAAAAGCGTCGTAGCGCCCGGCCACATCGCGCACGATAATCGGCTTCACCGGCCAGTCGGCGGTGTGCGCCGCCACGGCCTCGGCAATGCCGGCGGCGGCGGCCACCACCGGCGTCAGCCCCGGCACCTGCGGTTGCAGCAGCGCCAGCGTAGCTTTGAACACCGGCAGCAGGCGCTTGGTTTCGGTCACGCGCGAGCCCGGCATCAGCACCAGCGGCACGGCATCCGGCCCTAGCCCATGCGTGGCGCGAAAGCGGTCGGCATCACCCTTATCCGCGCCGGATTCCAGCACGGGGTGGCCGGTGAACACCGGGTGCAGCCCGTGCGGGGCAAAGAATTCCGGCTCGAAGGGCAGCAGGCAAAGCAATTCGTCCCATAATCCGGGGAAATGCTTCACGCGCTCCTGCCGCCAGGCCCATACCTGCGGGGCGACGTAATGCACGCGCTTTGGCCCGCTGTTCCCGATGGCCTTCAGCACCCGCAGCGTGAAGCCGGGGCTGTCGATGGTCAGTAGAATATCCGGCTTCTGAGCGCGTATCGCCTCAATGGTCTGCGCCAGGCGCTTTTTAAGGTGCAGAACCTTGGGCAGAATCTCCGCCAGCCCCATCAGCGCCAGCTCTTGCATTGGAAACAGCGAGGTCAGCCCCGCTTCCGTCATCCGCGCCCCGCCGATGCCGGAGAAGCGCACATCAGGGCATTGCGCGCGCAGGGCTTGCATCAGCCGCAAGCCCAACACGTCGCCGCTGGCTTCGCCAGCGATGATGAAGATATGCGTCACGGCTCAGCTGTGAAGTTGAAGGGCGGCATCAGGTGTGGGGCATAATGGGCGCCCCGCACCTGGCTGCCAAGTCCCTTCAGTGTGCCGCGATCAGCGGTTGCGCGGCAGCGATGAAATCTTTCAGCGCGCTGCGCTTGCCGGAGAGGCTCATGCCTGGTGTTTGTGCCAAAACCGGGCAGTACGCCGCGACCAGCGTGTTGGTGAGATCGGTGTTGCTGATTGAGCTGTTGCTGGTTTTCAAGGTAGCGATCAGCTTCTGGGTCAGGCTCGGCACGGCCGCTGTCGAAGCGCCGTCATAAATGTTCAGCAGTCCGTTGCCAGGGTCGGTTACCGTACCCGCGCCGCCAAACGGCGAGATACGCGGGCAGCCCAGCTTATCTGCTGCCTGCGAAGCGGCGGGTGGCAGGCCGCCCACACCGCGCAACTGCATGACATCAGCAGCGGTTGCATCCGCACTGCCCTTGTTGCCCCAGGCGGTGCGGACATAGTTGGTGATGTCAGCGATCTGCTGGTCGGTGAATTGCGCGCCAAAAGCCGGCATTTTGGGGCCGTTAGGTGCCCAGCTGCCCAGCCCGCCCAGCATGGCGCCGATGGGGTTGTAGGGCAGAGTTGCGGTAATGGAGTCATTTCCGGCCAAGTTTGGCACGAAGTTCGGGCCCATGCCCCCGCCCGTGGCGCCATGGCAGCCCGCGCAGTTGGTGGCATAGAGGCTCTGGCCGCGCGCGATGGAGGCATCGGCGTCAGCGATGGCCGGGCCCGGAGGCGTAACCTGCGGTTTGGTTGCGGTTTGCAGGTATACCGCAATGTCCTGCACATCCGAGATTGGAAGCTGGCTGGTAGAATGGTCCGTCATGTCGCCCATGGCACCGTAGGGCGAGCCCTTCACGATGTTACCATCGTCATGCAGGTAGGCCACCAGATCCGCCTGGCTCCATCCACCAACGCCATAGGTTTTGTCAGACGAAATATTGGGGGCGAACAGATTGTCGATAGGCGCGCCAGCATAAGCCCTGCTTTGGATCATGGCTTCCATGAAGTTGCGCGGGGTGTGGCATTCGCCACAATGGCCCAGCGCCTCGGTCAGATAGGCACCGTTCTTCATCTGCTCATCCCAGGCGGGGTTCATGTGCATGGGGCCGGAGCGGAAGAACAGGATACGCCAGCCGAGCAGCACGGGCCGCTGGTTGAATGGGAATTTAAGGCTGTTGGGCAAGCGCGGCGCATCTACCGGCGCCAGCGAATCCAGGTACGCCTTAATCGCCATCACATCCGGGTAAGAAAGCTTGGTGTAAGATGTATAGGGCATCGCCGGGTAGAGAAATTTCGGGAACACCAGATAGCTCCGCCCCGGAGATATACCGTCGTGCAGGGCGGCGTAGAACTGCTTATCTGTCCAATTGCCGATGCCGGTTGCTTTGTCCGGCGTGATGTTGGGCGTGGAAAGCCCGCCAAAGGGGGTTTGCATCACCAGCCCGCCTGAGAACGGGGCATGATTGGGGCCGGTATGGCAGGGCATGCAATCCGCCGCGGTGACGAGATATTTGCCGCGCGCGATAAGCGCCGCCGGGTCCGTGGGGGCCGAGAGGGAGGCGGCGGGGTAATCCTGCGTATCCGCCGCCACGGCGATGCGACTGGCGGTGAGCGCCCCCAACCCAAGCACCAGTACTGCGGTGGCAAGAAGTGGGCGCAAGGCGGGCAGTCTGGGCATTTTTGCGGGCATGGCGTGTCCTAAGGCGTTTTGCTCTGCGGCTATTTCCTTAATTACCGCTGCGGAATCAAGTACGGTTGTAAAGTATATCCGGATCAACCCGGGGTGTTATGATCTCGATCAATTCGCCCTTCCGCACGGCAGTGTAGAAGCAACTGCGTCGGCCGGTGTGGCAGGCAACGCCTTCCTGGTTCACCAGCAGGAGGAGGGCGTCGCCGTCGCAATCTATGCGCATTTCAACGAGGCTTTGCTTTTGACCAGAGGATTCCCCCTTGCGCCACAATTTTTGCCGGGACCGCGAGAAATAACAGACCTGCCCGGTGCGCAGCGTTTCTTCGATGGCCTGGGCGTTCATCCAGGCCATCATCAGCACTTCGCCGGTGTCGTGCTGCTGGGCGATGGCGGCTACCAGGCCCTCGGCGTTGAAGGCAATGGCGGCAAGCGCGGGCGTGGGGGCAGTCTCGATCATGCGGCCATCAAGGGCCAGCCAGGGCAGCAGCGTCAAGTGCCGGGGGTAATGTACCGGCTTAAAATGCAAAATAATGCCTCTGATGACACTGCTTCCCGCCATGATTCGGGGTGAAAATGGCTTGTCATGACGCTAGAAATAGCCTGGTCTTATGGGCTTGCCGCGCCGTAACATACCGATATGCGCGATTTATGCACGAGCAGCCCAAGCAGGCCTGCAATACACATGGGGTCGTTGACCACACCACCCGCGGGGACTAAGCACCTGCAACATAATGACTGAATGACCTGAGAGAAGGGTTTTCCATGAAGGATGTGCGCGAAGCGCTCATGATTGGGCGCAATTCGGAAGGCGATTTGGTCCGCCGGCCAGTTTCTCCGTTTATGCTCGGCAGTGCGTACCGGTTCCAAATGTCTTCTGCGACGTCCATTTTGCATCGCATTTCCGGCAGCGCCCTTGGTGTTGGCAGCCTCCTGCTGACCCTTTGGCTGGTCTCTGCCGCCATGGGTGATGCCGCCATGGGTGATGCCGCCTTTTCCGTGGTCCAGGCTTTTCTGGCCTCCTGGATTGGGCTTTTGGTCCTGTTCGGGTTCACGGCCGCGCTGTTTTATCATTTTTGTAATGGGATCAGGCATTTGGCCTGGGATGTCGGGCGGGGATTTGATCTTCCGGCGATGCAACGCAGCGGCAGGCTGGTGTTTGTAGCCACGGTTATTCTGACCGTGGCTTTTTGGGCCATCGCGTTCATGGTGTGGTGAGAGAGATGAGCACAAGCGACAAACCGGCCCGGGTAACCACGCGCCGCAGCGGGCTTAGCCGCGCGCGCGGGCTGGGCTCCGCCAAAGCAGGCTCGGCGCATTGGTGGGCTCAACGGGCATCGTCGATAGCCCTGCTGCCGCTTTCCTTGTATTTTGTTGCCTCGGTTATTCTTCTGCTGGGCGCGGACCATGCCCGCGTGGCCGCTTATATGGCGATGCCATGGAACAGCGCGCTGTTCCTCGCGCTGATCGCGGCCATGTTCTACCACCTCGCTCTTGGTGTTCAGGTTATCGTTGAGGATTATGTGCCAAACGAAACCAAGCGCCTGGCCACCATTCTTGTGCTGAAGGGGGTTATCCTCTTTCTGGCGCTGGCTTCTGCCATAGCTGTTCTTAAACTCGCATTCTCCTGAACGAGAGGCCCATGAACGCGAACACAAACGCCGCCAGCCGGGCGTATAACATTATCGACCACACGTATGACGTGGTGGTTGTGGGGGCCGGGGGAGCCGGCTTGCGCGCAACTTTAGGTATGGGGGCGGCCGGGCTCAAAACGGCTTGCATTACCAAGGTGTTTCCCACTCGCTCGCATACTGTTGCGGCGCAGGGTGGCATTGGCGCCTCGCTGGGCAACATGAGCGAGGATAACTGGCGCTGGCACATGTATGACACCGTAAAGGGCTCTGACTGGCTGGGAGACCAGGACGCGATCGAGTTCATGTGCCGGGATGCTGTTCCGGCGATTTATGAACTGGAACATTTTGGCGTGCCGTTTTCCCGCACGGAAGATGGAAAAATTTATCAGCGCCCGTTTGGCGGCCATATGAAGGAATATGGCAAGGAGCCGGCCCAGCGCGCCTGCGCCGCGGCAGACCGCACAGGCCACGCCATTCTGCACACGCTTTATCAGCAATGCCTGAAGCATGACGTTGAATTTTTTGTTGAATATTTCGCGCTAGATTTGATTATGGATAGCGCCGGTGCCTGCCGGGGCGTAATGGCGTGGTGCCTTGAAAATGGCACCATTCACAGGTTCCGCGCGCAAATGGTTGTGCTGGCAACCGGTGGGTATGGCCGGGCTTATCTGTCCTGCACCTCGGCCCATACATGCACTGGCGATGGCGGCGGCATGGCGATTCGGGCTGGTTTGCCAGTACAAGATATGGAGTTCGTGCAGTTTCACCCGACGGGGATGTTTCCGGCCGGTTGCCTGATTACCGAGGGGGCGCGCGGCGAGGGCGGGTATCTGACAAATGCCGAAGGCGAACGCTTTATGGAGCGCTACGCCCCCACTGCCAAGGACCTGGCTTCACGAGACGTTGTTTCGCGTTCCATGACGGTTGAGATAAACGAAGGGCGCGGCGTTGGGCCAAAGAAGGACCATATTCTGCTGCATCTGGAGCATCTGGGCGCTGAAATTCTGCACGAGCGTCTGCCGGGCATTTCCGAGACCGCGCGCGTATTCGCGGGAGTTGATGTAACCCGGGAACCCATACCGGTGTTGCCGACGGTGCATTATAACATGGGCGGTATACCAACGAATTATCACGCGGAAGTTCTTCGCCCCACGGCTGAAAACCCGAACGCCATTGTGCCAGGGTTAATGGCGGTGGGGGAGGTTGCGTGTGTTTCCGTGCATGGCGCGAACCGGCTGGGCACAAATTCTCTGCTTGATCTGATTGTGTTTGGCCGGTCTGCGGCAAGGCGGGCCGCTGAGATCGTGAAGCCTGGCGCCGCGCAGGCCGCATTGCCAGAAGCTGCCGGTGAACATTCAATCGCCCGGTTTGACAAGACGCGCCATGCGAATGGTGGCACGCGCGTTGCCGATTTACGAAACAAATTGCAGCGTACAATGCAAACGCACGCCGCCGTGTTCCGTAATTCAAAATCGCTTGCGGAAGGTGTTGATAAAATCAATAAACTCTGGGGTGGCCAGGATGACATCAAAATATCTGATCGCTCATTGATCTGGAATTCTGACCTCATGGAGGCGTTGGAACTGCAGAACCTCATGGGCAACGCTGTTGCCACCATGGTGGGGGCAGAAGCGCGAAAGGAAAGCCGCGGCGCGCAGGCGCATGATGATTATCCAGAACGTGATGATGCAAACTGGATGAAGCATACCGTTGCCTGGGTTTCAGAGGCCGGCAAGGTAAGTTTGGATTATCGCCCCGTGAGGATGCAGACTCTAACAAACGACGTGTCTGTGTTTCCGCCGAAAAAACGCGTGTACTAGGGAGAGCCAGATATGGTTGAATTTGCGCTTCCGGCTAATTCGAAGATCGGCAAAGGTGCAACGCATAAGGCGCAAGCCGGTGCAAAGCGCGTTAAAACGTTTAAAATCTACCGCTGGAATCCCGATGACGGAAACAATCCGGTGATGGATACGTATGAGATTGACCTTGATAAATGCGGGCCGATGGTGCTCGATGCGATCATTAAAATAAAAAATGAAATCGATGGGTCTTTAACGTTCCGCCGGTCTTGCCGTGAAGGTATTTGTGGCTCTTGTGCAATGAATATCGATGGCACTAACACGCTGGCTTGCCTGAAGCCCATTGCCGATGTGAAAGGGGAGGTGGCGATTACGCCCTTGCCGCACATGCCAGTGGTGAAAGACTTGGTTCCAGACCTTTCGCAGCCTTATGCGCAATTGCGTTCAATTGAGCCGTGGATACAGTCTGACACTCCAGCCCCGCCGGATGCCGAACGGCTGCAGAGCAAAGAAGAACGGGCTGAGCTGGATGGGCTGTGGGAGTGTATTCTGTGCTTCTGCTGCTCGACTTCCTGCCCAAGCTACTGGTGGAACGGAGACCGATACCTTGGCCCGGCCGTGCTGTTGCAAGCGTATCGCTGGATTGCTGATTCCCGGGATGAGGCAACCGGCAAGCGCCTTGATGCGTTAGAAGACCCCTTCAAGCTTTATCGTTGCCATACGATCATGAACTGCACGCAAACCTGCCCAAAGGGCCTTAATCCCGCCAAGGCAATTGGGAAGATCAAGCAGCTGATATTCGAGCGTCAGGGGTAGATCGATTTTATCGATCAAATATTCATATAAAATCAATTTGATTGCCGCGATAAACCACGTACATACCTCCTCGTAGGTAGTCTGCCTATACGAAGGAGTTATTGGATGTCTTTGATTAATACCCAGGTTAAGCCTTTCACGGTGCAAGCCTTCCAGAGTGGCAAATTTTTGACCGTGACTGAGGCTGACCTCAAGGGCAAATGGTCTGTCATGTTTTTCTATCCGGCTGATTTCACGTTCGTTTGCCCGACGGAGCTGGAAGATTTGGCTGATAATTATGTCGAGTTCAAAAATCTTGGCGTCGAGATTTATGCTGTTTCAACCGACACGCATTTTGCTCACAAAGCCTGGCATGACACGTCCGATGCGATCAATAAAATCGATTACATCATGATCGGCGATCCGACTCATGCGGTTTCGCGTAATTTTGACGTGCTGATTGAAGACGTTGGCTTGGCCAATCGTGGCACCTTTGTTGTCGATCCGGACGGAAAAATCCAGATTGTGGAAATTACCGCCGAAGGTGTTGGCCGCGATGCCAAGGAGCTTCTGCGGAAAGTGAAAGCCGCGCAATATGTGGCTGCTCACCCAGGGGAAGTCTGCCCCGCCAAATGGACAGAGGGTGAAAAGACGCTCGTTCCGTCTCTGGATCTGGTTGGCAAGATCTGATCTAAAATTTTCTTTCGCTGGTCGTCTGGCGAAAATCTGTTGATTCCTTACTCCCCGCGCCCAGTGTGCGGGGAACTGCGCCGATTTTTGGAGCCGCTATGTTAGATGACAACCTGAAGTCTCAATTGAAGGCTTATTTAGCTCGACTTGCTGAGCCGATTGAATTGGTTGCGAGTCTGGATGGTGACAGGCTTTCCCAGGAAATGCGCAGCCTGCTTGAAGATGTTGTCGCGCAGACTGACAAGATTACGTTGCGTCTGGATGGTGGCGATGCGCGTGTGCCATCCTTTGAAATTCATAGGAAAGATATATCGCAAGGTGTGCGCTTCGCCGGCTTGCCCATGGGACACGAGTTTACATCCCTGGTTCTGGCGTTGTTGCAGGCCAGCGGTTATCCTCCCAAAGTGCCGTCTGAAATTATTGAACAAATCAAATCGCTGGATGGTGAGTTTCATTTCACCACGTATTTTTCTCAATCTTGCCAAAACTGCCCCGATGTTGTGCAGGCTTTGAATTTGCTTGCGATACTTAATCCTAAAATCACCCATGTAGCGGTTGATGGGGGAGCATTTCCGGCGGAGGTAGAAGCCCAGAAAATAATGGCCGTGCCTACAGTTCTCCTCAACGGGAACATTTTTGGTCAGGGCCGGATGGATGTCGAGCAAATTCTAGCCAAAATAGATACAGGGAGCATTGCACGCGAGGCTGAGAAATTGTCTGCCAAGGACGTGTTTGACGTATTGGTGATTGGTGGCGGGCCGGCGGGTGCGGCGGCCGCAATTTATGCCGCGCGCAAAGGCATTCGGACTGGCGTTGTTGCGGAGCGGTTTGGTGGACAGGTGCTTGACACCATGGCGATCGAAAATTTCATCTCGGTTCGGCATACTGAAGGGCCGCAATTTGCAGCGGCATTGGAGCAGCATACCCGGGATTATGATGTCGACATTATGAAAGCGCAGATTGCCACGGCGATTATTCCTGCCGCGAAGGGTGATGGCGCCTATGAGGTAAGGCTTGCAGGCGGCGGAGCGCTCAGGGCACAGACTATTGTGCTGGCGCCAGGTGCGCGCTGGCGGACGATGAATGTTCCAGGCGAGGCCGAATACCGTAACAAAGGGGTTGCCTATTGCCCCCATTGCGATGGTCCGCTTTTTAAGGGCAAGCGCGTTGTCGTGGTTGGTGGCGGAAATTCTGGCGTTGAGGCGGCGATCGATCTGGCCGGTCTTGTTTCGCATGTGACATTGATTGAATTTGACCGGCAATTGCGCGCCGATGCCGTGCTACAGGCAAAGCTGAAAAGCCTGCCCAATGCTACGATTATTACCTCTGCCAACATTACCGAGGTTCACGGAAACGGCGAAAAGCTGGTAGCTGTTTCTTACGAAGACCGGAAATCGCACGAAATGCACCGCCTTGCTGTGGAAGGCGTGTTTGTTCAGATCGGCTTGGTGCCGAATACAGAATGGTTGAAAGGCACCGTTGATTTGACCCCGCGTGGCGAAATCGAAGTCACCGCAAAGGGTGAAACGTCGCTGCCGGGGGTGTTCGCTGCGGGAGATGCAACCACGACGCCGTATAAGCAAATCATCATTGCCACGGGAGATGGTGCGAAGGCGGCTCTTTCAGCATTTGATTATCTAATCCGGCTTGCCCCTGCGGATGTTAAAGCGGCGTGAGCTGACTATGGCTTATTTGCCCACGCCGCAGCAGCTTCGTTACCTGGTAATGCTCGCAGAGAAGGGGCATTTTGGCCGGGCTGCTTCAGCTTGTGCGGTTTCACAATCAACCCTTTCCGCGGGGCTCCTGGCCCTTGAAAGGGCGCTCGATTCACAAATTCTGGATCGCGCGGTCGCAAAACATCCGGTTTTTACCCCGCTGGGGCTGGAGCTGGTTGCAAAAGCGCGTGAGGCATTGTCGGCTTTATCTGCAATTGCGGAAGCCGCCGATGCAGCGCGCGCGCCTATGTCTGGCCCCTTGCGGCTGGGAATCATTCCGACGATCGGGCCTTTTCTGCTGCCCCGCCTGATGCCTCAACTCAGGGAGAGATACAGGGCGTTGAGGCTGTTTCTGCGCGAAGACCTGACTGAACGCTTGCTGGATCAGCTTGATGCCGGTCTGCTGGACATAGTGATCCTTGCACAGCCCTGCTCCTGCGGCAGGGCAGAGGTTTTGCCATTGGCCCAGGATGATTTTTTTGTGGCCCTGCCGCCTGGGCACAGGTTGAATGGCCGGGCGAGCATAACCAGCGCTGAGTTTGCGGCAGAGCGGCTTTTACTGCTTGAAGATGGGCACTGCCTGCGTGAGCATGTTCTGGCCGTTTGCGCCACCGGGCTTAAGCGCGAACAGCAGTTTGCGGCCACCTCGCTGCATACTTTGATACAGATGGTTGCGGGCGGGCTAGGCGTTACGCTGGTGCCAAGGCTTGCGGTAGAGGCGGGGCTTCTCACCGGCGCGGGCGTTCAAACCACCAGGCTGGAAGGCGCGGAGGGTGGGCGAAGTATTGCCTTGGCTTGGAGGGCAGGAAGCGCGAGAACCGCAGAGTTCCGTACCCTTGCCACTGTTATAGCGGCCGCCTGCCAACCGTTGCCGGGTGACAGTCAGGGGCGATCTTAAGCGTCTGTATCCTGGGCGTCTCTGAAATAGGCTTCCACTGAGCCTTTAAGCTTAACGGTAAGGGGTTTGCCTTTACGGTCCACGGCTTTACCCGCGGCCACACGTATCCAGCCTTCAGAAACGCAGTATTCTTCGACGTTGGTTTTTTCTGATCCGTTAAAGCGAATGCCAATACCGCGCTCCAGGAGCGGCTGGTTGAAAAATCCGCTATCGGGATCAGAGGACAAACGGTCGGGCGGTGCGGAACTCATAACATGCTCCTGATTTTACGAGACAGCTTCGTACTAAAGCTCGCGGGGGGAGAATCTGCCAGAGCGATCAAAGGCAGAACCGCCAGGGTTTTGCCTTTGGCGCTGAATGTGGCTGTGCCAAGAACTTCCCCCTTGCTGGCACCTGGAGTGAGGGGGGTTGTGACCGAGATTGTATGAGTGACGGATTTTAGGGCATCCGTCGGCAGGGTAACCGTGATGTCTTTGGCGACACCCACCGGCACTTCGCCGCTATTGAACGCGTTGCTTTTTACAACATCTATCTGCTGGCCAGCTGTGGTAATCTGGGCTTCGGTGAAGAAATGCTGCCCGTAGTCCAGCAGGGATTCAATCGCGGCGGTGCTCGCAGCCCAGGTTGGGCCGCCGGTTACCACAGCGATAAGCCGCATATTGCCGCGTTGCGCAGTCGCATCGATGCAATGCCCGCTTTCTTCGGTCAGGCCCGTTTTCAAGCCGTCCACGGTGGGGTCAACGAACAAGACGGGGTTCCAGCTTCTTTGCGTGATGCCGCCATAAGTATAGCTTTGCAGCTTTGATATCTGCAGTATTTCCGGCTCATCTTTTAAGATGACACGCGAAAGCAAAGCGATATCAAGCGCGGAAGTATGCAGGTTTGGATCGGGCAGGCCTGTGGCGTTCGTATAATTCGTATCCGTCAACCCAAGCTTGGAAGCGGTTTCGTTCATCATTTGAACAAATACACTGGTGCTGCCCGCCACTGCTTCTGCCAGGGCGACGGCGGCGTCGTTACCAGAATCGATGATAAGCCCGTGCAGCAACTGATCCACCGTGACCACTGAATTCGGGTCGATAAACATTGTTGAGCCTTGCTGGTGCCAGGCATTAACCGAGATTGGAACGGTTTGGTTCATCTTCAGGCTGCCGTTGTGGATGGCCTGATAGACGAGATGCGCAGTCATCAGCTTTGTCAGGCTGGCCGGCGGAATTTCAAGATGCGGCGCGGCTTCGGCTAAAATCGCCCCTGTTTGTGCATCCATGAGCACATAGGCTGTTACATTGGGTAAAACAGGCGGAGAGGGCGTTGAGGCGTCGCCAATGGGGCTCTGTGGCACAGGCGCCGGGCCGGTTGGTGCGGGCGTGGCGCCGATTTTACCAGTATCTCCGGAAGCGGCTGCGGGGGCTGCTTTGGCCAAAACAGGAGACGCAAATACCAGGGCGGCGGCAAGGGCAACTCTCGAAAGACCGGACATCTTCAACATGATCGACTCACACTCCAAGCACGGTAGGGCAGGGTCTCTCTGCACCTGATTGGCTTGTTTTCGCAAGCCGGGATGAGTTAACGCCATGTAACAACACCTCAAAGGAAACCTGGCCGGAACAGCCGGCTTTCTTGACATCTCTCCCGGCCCGGGTTTGATGCGTCAGTATTCGAGGGCGGGATGAGAATGGCGCAGCGTACACGAGGCGAAGGCGGTCTTACGGAATTCGTTAAAACCATCGTTTATGCCGGGCTCATCGCGGTCGGCATTCACACTTTTCTGTTCGAGCCGTTCTATATTCCCTCCGGCTCGATGGTTCCCACGCTATTGGTGGGCGATTATCTGGTTGTGAATAAGTTTGCCTACGGATATTCGCGGTTCTCGTTTCCCTTTGCGCCGGATTGGTTCAAGGGCCGGATATTCGGAAGTACGCCAAAGCTTGGCACTGTTGTGGTTTTTCGTCCCCCCGGCGCCCCGAATGAGGATTTCATTAAGCGTGTCGTTGGCCTGCCGGGAGATACGGTACAGGTTACAAACGGGCAGCTTTATATAAACGGCAAGCTTGTGCCCCGTAGTTTCGCGGGCGATTATGTCGACACCAGCTCCGGCGCGCCGGTTGTGGCACGTGACTATACAGAGACGCTCCCGGGCGGGGTTGTGCATTCCATTCTGAAAATTACCAACGCGCCTGAAAATGATGGGGGAGTCGATCCGAATAACACGCCATTGTATACTGTGCCCGCGGGCGACTTGTTTATGATGGGCGACAACAGGGATAATTCCGAGGATTCCCGGTTTATGGATGGGCCGGTTGGCTATGTGCCCATTGCAAATGTGGTTGGCCCAGCTGAACTGATATTTTTTTCGATCGATTTGCGGCATCCGTTTTGGGAGATTTGGGAGTGGCCATTCGAAATCCGCTGGGGGCGGATGTTCCACCCCATCAGGTGAGGCAGCTTCAGGACGCCTCTGAATTTCTGTGCCGCCAGTTTGCGCGGCCAAGCCTGTTGGCGGAAGCATTAACGCATCGTTCCGCTGCGGGTGCGAAGGGGGCCGGGTCGAACGAAAGACTGGAGTTCATAGGCGACAGGGTGTTGGGGCTGGTTGTCGCCGAGTGGTTGATTGAACGCTTCCCCGATGAACAAGAGGGGAAGCTGGGGCCGAGATTGGCTGCGCTCGTTTCCAAACCGGCTCTCGCTGAAATCGCCGAGGTGAATAATGTGGGAGCCATGCTTAACGTGGCGCCTGGCGAGGCCAAGCGGGGGGTAAGCTCGCAGGCGAATGTGCTGGCTGATGCGCTGGAAGCCATGATTGGCGCCCTGTATCTTGATGCAGGATTGCAGGCCGCCAGAACATTCATTCGCCGCGTACTGGCCTCGGCGGTGGAGCAGCAGGCAGCTCCCCCAAAAGACCCCAAAACAGCGTTGCAGGAGTGGGCGCTTAAGCGGGCCCTGCCGCTTCCTGATTATCAGGTTGTAGATCAATCAGGCCCGTCTCATGCGCCAAGGTTTGTGATAAGTGTAACAATTGGTGCCGCAAGCGCGACTGCAACCGCCGGAGCAAAGCGGGCAGCAGAGCAAGAGGCGGCGCGCAATTTGCTGGAAGTTCTGACGAAATGAAAAAATGTGGTTTTGTGGCGTTGATCGGCGCGCCGAACGCGGGGAAGTCAACGCTGTTAAACCGTCTGACGGGCGCCAAAATTTCGATTGTGAGCCCCAAGGCGCAAACGACGAGAGCGCGCGTGCTGGGAATTACGGTGCGGGGCGATACGCAGATTATATTTGTGGACACACCTGGCATTTTCACGCCAAAGCGGCGCCTGGATCAGGCAATGGTGGAAGCAGCCTGGAGCGGCGCTGGAGAGGCGGATACGCTCTTCCTGCTGCTTGATGCGAAATCTGGCCTGAGCGATGAGTTTCGCAAGATTGTCAGCCAACTTACGGCCACCGGCGTTAAAATGTCGCTTTTGCTGAACAAGATTGACTTGATCGACCGGCAAGACCTGTTGCCCCTGACGCAGGAGGTAGCGCTGCTGGCGCCGTTTGAGCGGGTGTTCATGATCTCGGCTCAAAAAGGCGATGGCATTGATGCCCTGCTTGAGTATTGCGCGGAGATTCTGCCGGAAAGCCCGTTTCTTTATCCGGAAGATGATTTGACGGATTTGCCCGACAGGCAGTTGGCGGCGGAGATTGTCCGTGAGCAGATTTTTTTGCAAACCCGGGATGAAGTTCCTTACGGTGCAACGGTGGAGACCGAGAGCTTCAAGGAGCAGAAAAATGGCTCGGTCCGGATTGACGCGGTAATTTATGTGGCCCGCGAAGGCCACAAGGCCATCTTGATCGGCGCCAAGGGCGCCAGAATAAAAGAGATTGGCAGCAGGGCGCGGCGTGAGCTGGAGCGGCTGCTGGAAGTTAAGGTTGATTTGTTTCTGAGGGTTGTTGAGCGTCCCGGCTGGGATGAAGAGGCAGCCCGGATTAGAGCGGCCGGTTTGGATTTGCCCCCCAGCAAGCGAGGAGAGTCGTACTAAACACCCGGTGGTCGCCTGCTATACGGTGAACTGCTCGGTGATAATCCGTTCGGATAATGCGCGGTCCGGATCAAAAAGCACTGTCGCGCCAATGGTCCTGTCTTCATGAACCGCAACTGAAATCACGTCTCGCACTTCAGTAAAGTCAGCGACAGC
>JAGWZS010000246.1 GCA_018971905.1 Rhodospirillales bacterium
GTGACCAGAGCGGTCGCTTGGCTGGGTTTGGTACCGTAATCGGTTTCTTGAATCAGGCCCATGATAAGCTCCTATTCCGCTGCCGCAGGGAGGGGGGTGGCACCGAAATCTTCGGGAAAGAGGTTGAGCGCGCTTACCACCGGATAGGGCGTGAAGCCGCCCAGCGCGCAGAGCGAGCCGAATTTCATCGTCTCGCAAAGGTCTCGCAGGATTTCGGTGTTCTCCGCGACCTTTTCCCCGGCAATGATCTTGTCGAGCGTTTCCTTGCCGCGTGTCGAGCCAATGCGGCAGGGCGTGCATTTACCACAGGATTCATGCGCGCAGAATTCCATGGCAAACCGCGCCATTTTCGCCATGTCGGCGGTATCGTCAAACACCACCAGCCCGCCATGGCCAATCAGCCCATCACGGGCGGCAAACGCCTCGTAGTCATAAGGTGTGTCGAACTGGGCGGGGGAGAAATAGGCGCCCAGCGGGCCGCCAGCCTGCACAGCCCGAACCGGGCGGCCCGAGGCGGTGCCGCCGCCAATGTCGTTGATCAACTCACCCAGGGTGATGCCAAAGGCGATTTCAAACAGGCCGCCATGCTTGATATTGCCGGCGATCTGCACCGGCATGGTGCCGCGCGAGCGGCCCATGCCGCAGGCGGCATAGGCGGCCGCACCTTCGGCGAGAATGTAGGGAACCGCCGCAAGGGAGAGCACGTTGTTAATGACCGTCGGCTTGCCAAACAGGCCGCGCAGCGCGGGAATCGGCGGTTTGGCGCGCACCATGCCGCGTTTGCCTTCCAGGCTGTCCAGCAGGGCTGTTTCCTCACCGCAGACATAAGCGCCCGCACCCTCACGGACCTCCATGGCGAAATCGGGCAGCAGCCCCGCCCGCGTGGCGATGACGATCGCCTCCCGCAGAATCTTGATCGCCAGCGGATATTCAGACCGCAGATAAACATAGCCGCGGGTGGCGCCCACGGCGAGACCTGCAATGGCCATACCCTCGATAAGGCAGAACGGATCCGCTTCGATGATCAGGCGGTCGGCGAAGGTGCCGGAATCGCCTTCATCGGCATTGCAGACGATATATTTCTGCTCCGCCTGGGCCGTGCGCACGGTTTCCCATTTGATGCCTGTGGGGAAGCCCGCGCCGCCACGGCCGCGCAGACCCGAATCCTTCACCGCCGCGCAAATCGCCGCAGGCGCCATGGCACGGGCTTTCTCCAAGCCCTTGAAGCCGTCATGCGCCTGATAGTCGGCAAGGCTCAGCGGGTCGGTAATGCCGCAGCGGGCAAAGGTAAGGCGCTGCTGCTTGGCAAGAAACGGAATTTTCTCAACCAAACCAACGGCCTTGGGGTGCGCCGCAAGGTCCCCAAACAGGGCAGGCACGTCCGCCAGGGTCAGCGGGCCAAAGCCCACGCGCCCGTCCGCGGTCTCCACTTCCACCAGGGGCTCCAGCCAGAACAGGCCACGCGAACCGTTACGAATGATGCTGACATTCAGCCCGCGCGCGGCGGCCTGGTCGGCGATGGCGGCGGCCAGCTTATCAGCGCCGAGGGCGACACTCACGCTATCGCGGGGTACAAAAATACGCATCAGACTGCTCCCCCGGCAAGAGCTTCAAGACCCTGTAAATCGACCCGCGCATGAAGATCCCCATCCAGCATCGCGCTGGGGGCGCAGGCGCAAAGCCCGAGGCAATACACTGATTCGACCGTCAGGCGGCCATCCGGCGTGGTGCCACCCCACTCAAGGCTCAATTTTTCCAGGAATTTCTGCGCCTGAGCCTCCGAGCCCATCGACTGGCAAGCCTCTGCGCGGCAGATTTTCAGCACATGGCGGCCATGCGGCTCCTGCCGGAAATCATGGTAGAAGGAGACGACACCATAGACCTCCGCGCGGCTCACATTGAGGGTCTGCGCGACAAGGCGGATCGAGTCCTCGTTGATGTATCCGAACTCCTCCTGCAAGGCATGAAGAATCGGCAGCATCGGGCCTTCAAGCGGCAAATACTGGGCGATGATGTCCGCAGCGCGGCTGGCATCCCAAATCGAAGTCATAAATAGCGGGTTCCCGGCATAAATGGTTTGTCGCTTATTGACGCAAAGCCATTCTAAAAACAATCCCGAAATACAATGCTGCAATAGCACAAAACTATCAAGAAAACTTATTTTCTCCAATTTGGGCAAGCAAGGCCGCAGTGAGCGGCGAAAGCGGCGTGCGCTCAGCCACCACCAACCCAACCTTATGGACCTCCTCTGGTTGAACGATTGGAATGGCCAGCAAATCCGCCCCCAGCCCAAACACGCCCACGAGTTTTTCTGGCAGAACGCAGGCCCACTGCTTGGTCTTAACGTGGGAGACCAGAACCAGAATTGAGTTTGACTCCAAAACCGGCACCACCGCAGCGCCAGCCTGACCCAGCAGGCGATCGATGATACGGCGATTCTGCATGTCCGGCGTGAGCAGACAGAGGGGGATCTGGGCAATCTCGGCCCAGCTGACCTTCTCGCGGTCGCCCAGCGGGGCAACCCTGGTGGTCAGCAGGTAATAACGCTCATCGTAAAGCGGCGCGAACCGGGTTTTGGCAACCGGTTCATTATCTAGATAAGTAATGCCCGCATCAATTTCAGCGTTCATCAGGCGCTGCAGCAACTCCGCCGATGTGCAGGATTGTACATTGAACCGGACATTAGGGTGCAGCGCCCGGAATGGCGTGGTAATGTCTGCCACCACCGCCAAGGCGGTTGGAATAACCGCCAGGCGCATCACGCC
>JAGWZS010000018.1 GCA_018971905.1 Rhodospirillales bacterium
CGCGCCCCAACCCTCACGCTTTGCAATCTCAGCCTCGTGCCCGGGCAGCGCGAAAATATCCGGCGCCCCGCGCAGCAGCCCATCAGCGTGGAACTCCCGCACCGTCTTCTCGCCCATACCCTCAATATCGAACGCGCCACGCGAACAGAAATGGATCAACCGTTCCACCACCTGCGCCGGGCAGGTGAGCCCGCCGGTGCAGCGGCGCACCACATCATCATCCACCCGCACAGCCAGCGAGCCGCAGACCGGGCAATGATCCGGAAATTCATAAGGCTGGCCATCGCCTCGTTTCAGCACGCCGAGGATTTGCGGAATCACATCCCCCGCGCGCTGCAGTTCCACTGTGTCGCCAATCCGCACATCCTTGCGGGCGATCTCATCCTCGTTATGGAGCGTGGCGTAGGTAACCAGCACACCACCGACATTCACCGGCTTGAGGCGCGCACGCGGGGTAAGCGCGCCGGTGCGGCCCACCTGAATTTCAATATCCTCCAGCGTGGTGCTGGCTTTTTCTGCCGGAAACTTCCATGCTACCGCCCAGCGCGGTGCACGGCCCACAAAGCCAAGCCGGTTCTGCAAGGCAAGATCGTTAAGTTTGTAAACCACTCCATCAATGTCGTAAGGCAGATCAGCGCGCTTTGCCTCCATCTCCACCTGAAAACCCTCGGCTTCATTTTCCGTCACAAGCCGGGAGAGCGGATTCACCGCAAACCCCCAACGCCGCAAAACCTCCAGATAGTCCCAGTGAGTTTGCGCCACGCTCACAGAGGTTTCGCCCTGCGCATAGGCAAACAGCGAGAGTTTCCGCTTTGCAGTGATGCTGGCGTCCAGTTGGCGCAAGCTGCCCGCCGCCGCATTGCGCGGATTGGCGAATTGCCGGGCTTGCGAGGCGTTAAGCGCCAGAAAATCCGCCTTGGTCATATAAACTTCGCCACGGATTTCGATAAAGTCCGGCGCACCTGTCGGCAACTCCTTCGGCAAAGCCTGAAGGGTAAGGATATTGGCGGTTACATCCTCGCCTTCCATACCATCCCCGCGCGTGGAGGCCCTGACAAATTTCCGGTTCTCGTACGTAAGCGAAATGGAAAGCCCGTCCATCTTCGGCTCGGCTACAAATTCCAGCGCCTCGTCTTTCAACCCCAGAAACCGTCTTATACGTCCTACAAAATCCGCAAACTCCCGTGCATCGAACACATTATCCAGCGAGAGCATCGGCGTGCGATGCAGGATTTTGGCGAAGCCGGAAGCCGCCTTCGCGCCGACTTGCTCTAATGCCTTGGCGTGGCCGCGCAGCTCCGGGTGCGCTTCCAGAATCTCATTGGCTTTACGGCGGAGCGCATCATAGTCGGCATCGGAAATTGCCGGTGCATCTTGCTCATGATACGCAATGTTGGCAGTTTCTATCTGCGTGAGGATTTCAGAAAGATGTTCTTTAAAAGAAGGCATGCACGTTACTCACTGTCAGTTGTTATTGCGCAGTCCTGCTTGTTGAAATAACAATCTTCAGCAAAAGAGGTGATATACGTATGTAGGTAAGATAGGTTTTCGGGCAATTCTACAGCCAAAGTCTCCTCGTAAGAGTCTCTAGTCATATTATACCCGATCAGCCCATAAATCCTTAATGGCACTGGCACCGGCTTAACATCAGGATTTGACAGCAGGGTATCGCCTAACCCGACATGGTTGGCCGGCGTCACAAATTCGATTGTTGTTTTGTCAATATAAGTGATATGATCAGAAAGATATCTTTTGATTATATATTGATCCGGCGTTTCCCCCCAAGCGGCAGCTTCGTTGAGCGCGGCCTTCATCGTCATGATTGTTGGAAAATAGAGAACATATTTGTTGGGGATTCCATTTGTATAGGCGGTGCTCGCAATAGAAACAACCGAAGTTTCATGCAGGCTGCTACTCGACGGGTAGATCGATATGCTGTTGCCGCCAACCGATTGCCAACCAGAGCATTTCCAGCCGCGAGGTGCCAGTACCGCGAGATTAAAAACGCCGACATATAATGCCAGCTTGTTCGCGATATTTTCCGGTATATTCGCCTTAATTGGCTCTCCGGAGGGCGTTATTGGCCCGCTGTCGGAACGAGATGGGCATCCAACAAAGGGAATAGTACTGGCCGCCGTAGCCGGTTGCGCAAAGGCCGGCAGCGCAGCTAATGCCAAGGCAAAAACCACAATAATGCGTCTCATGCCGTTCATCCTTCCGGCCAAAAATCGTGGATGCCCGAAGGCGCGGGCATGACGGGTTGAAAACAACCTGCCACAACCGCCCTTCATCTCGCCAACAAACTCTCAGCTGCTTGCCGCGCCGCCTCAGTCACACTTTCGCCGGATAGCATCCGGGCAATTTCCTCGCGGCGTTCAGCCTCGCTCAGTATCTTCACTTCGGTGATCGCGCGCCCATTTGCCTCGCATTTCTGCACCCGCATCTGCGCCGCCGCGCGTGCGGCCACCTGCGGGGAGTGCGTGACCACCAGCACCTGCACGCCTTCGGCCACCCGCGCCAGGCGCTCACCCACCGCCGCCGCCGTGGCGCCGCCAATGCCGGAATCGACCTCGTCGAAAATCAGCGTCTCGTTATCCGCCCCAGCGGAGAGCACCACTTTCATCGCCAGCATCAGGCGGGAGAGTTCACCGCCCGAGGCAATCTTGTCCAAAGCACCCGGCTCCTCGCCGGGGTTGGTGGCGATGAGAAAGCGCACCCCATCCGCCCCACGCGGGCCCCATTGCGGCTCCGGCAGCATCGCGCGTTCCACCACAAACCGCGCGCGCTCCAGCTTCAAGGGCGGCAACTCGGCGGCAATGGATTTTTCTAGCTTAGCCGCCGCTTTTTCGCGTTGGTCAGAAAGGCTGGCGGCTTTTTCCATATAAACCCTGCGCAGCCGGGCGGTTTCGGCGGTTAGGGCGGCGATATCCGCCACGCCGCTTTCCAGCGCCGCCAGCCGCGCGCGCAGCTTCTGGAAAAAGGCGGGCAGTTCCACCACCGGCACACCATGCTTGCGGGCGGCGGCGCGCAGAGCGAACAGCCGCTCCTCCGCGGCTTCCAAAGCGCGAGGGTCATCCTCCTCCGCGGCAGCGAGGCGCTCCAGAAAATCCTCCGCCTCGGCGAGTGCGATCTCGGCGCGTTCAATCGCAGCCATCGCCGGGCCGGCGGGGTTCACATGGCCGGCCGGCACGGTAATCCGCGCCACCGCCCGTGCCGCCGCGCGCAAAGCAGAAGCCGGGCCGTCCTTGCGTCTGTCCTTGGGCCGCAGCTCGGCCATGGCGCTGGCAATGGCCTCGGCCCGGCGCTCCCCCGCCTGCAAGCGCAGGCGCTCGGCGGCCAGAATCTCCTCCTCGCCTTCTCTGGGAGCAAGCTGGTCCAGCTCAGCCGCGGCATGGCGGAGAAACTCCTCCTCCTTCGCGGTTTCTTCTATCTTCCGCTCCGCTTCCGCCAGCCGGGCGGCGGAATTTCGCCAAGCTTTAAACGCCGCCGCCACGCCCTCCCGCGCCGCCTCCGGCACGCCGAACGCATCCAGCAGCGCGATATGATGCGCCGGGTCCGCCAACCCCACCTGCTCATGCTGGCCCTGCACTTCGATGAGCAGGGCCGTGAGCGTTTTCAGGAAACCGGCGCTCACCGGCTGATCGTTCACCAAAGCGCGGGAGCGGCCATCGCGCGTGACAATGCGCCGCACCAGAATATCGCCCCCGGAATCGAGTCCCTGCTCCACCAGCAGCGCGTGCGCGGGGTGCGCTGCCTCGGCCGAGAAACTGGCCGCCACCACGGCCTGGGCCGCCCCGGCGCGGATCAGCCCGGAATCCGCCCGCGCGCCCAAGGCCAAGCCAAGGCTGTCCAGCAGAATGGATTTGCCAGCCCCGGTTTCACCGGTCAGCGCCGTCAACCCGGCGGTAAAATGCAAATCGAGCCGCTCAATCAGCACCACATCGCGGATCGAGAGGCTGTTCAGCATGGCCCTGTCAGAATGGCCAGTACCAATGGTGCTGCGGCTTTGGTGCCGCCGGCGCCACCGAATCCGAATTGGCCGCGCTTTCGTCGGCCGCGTTCACCAGCCCGTTGGCTTTCAGCTTGTTGTAAGCTGCCTGGTACCAGGAACTGCCAGGATAATTATACCCCAGCACTGAGGCGGCACGGATGGCCTGGTCGGTCAGGCCGAGATCCAGATACACCTCCACCATGCGCTCCAGCGCTTCCGGGGCATAAGTGGTGGTCTGGTAGCTGTTCGCCACATCCTGGTAGCGGCCGATGGCGGCGGCGTAGAGATGCTGCTTCTCGTAATAACGGCCAATCGCCATCTCGTGCCCGGCGAGGCGGTTATAGGCCAAGCGCAGCTTAATGCGCGCATCACGGGCATACGCACTGTCGGGGAAGCGGGTGATCACATCCTGCAACGCCTGGATTGTCTCGTAGGTCGAGGTCTGGTCGCGCTGCACGCCGTCGATCTGCTCGTAATAGCACAATGCTTTTAGGTAATAGGCGTAGGCAACTTCCTGGTCTTCCGGATAAAGCTGGATAAAGCGGTTCAGCGAGCTGATCGCGTCGTCATAATCCATTTGCTTATATTGCGAATAAGCCCCCAGAAGCTCCGCATGGATAGACCAGGTGGAATAGGGGTAGGTCTCCTGCAAGGCGTTGAAATCCTTCACCGCCATATCGTAATTGCCCTTTTGCATCTGCCCGACGGCAATGGCATAGGCCTGAGCCGGCGGCGGCAGCACGCCGCTGGCGAAATCGCCCAGCGACGCATCCCCCTTGGGTGAGCTTGAACAAGCCGCCAGGGCTAAACCGAGGGCGAGCAGGGACAGGCGGGCAAGGCCAGTGCGGAGATGTGTCATTGGGTCCGGCTTATAGCAGCTAATCGGCGAACATGAAGCCTGCACAAGCGCACCCGCGCCCACCGCCCGGCGGCACAGGCGGGCGGGGCCGCCACCGCCTCATCACCCCATGCCAAAGCGGCGGTTTTGCTTGACTTCCCCGCCATCAGGTCTAAAGAGACCCGCATCTCCAACCGGACACCCGGCCTGAACGGCCTGGGTGCTCTAGCCGCTGCCTGAAACCAAGGCCGCGCATACCACCCGGGCCGCGAGCCGGCCCGCTTTCAAGGACACATACAGCCACATGGCTTCTTCCAGCATTACCCAGCGCCATTCAGACGCGCCAGCCTATACCGGCGCCGATGATTTCGCCGCCCTGCTTGACTCCTCCCTCGGCGGTGCCGCCGGGTTTGAAGGTTCCGTCGTCTCCGGCCGCGTGTTGCGGATCGATGATGATTACGTAATTGTTGATGTCGGCCTGAAATCCGAAGGCCGCGTGCCGCTGCGCGAGTTTGCCCCCGTTGGCGCCAAGCCCGAGGTGAACCCCGGCGATGTGTTCGACCTCTTCATCGAGCGTTATGAAGACAAGGACGGCGTGATGGTGCTCTCGCGCGAGAAGGCGCGGCGCGAAGAGAGCTGGACCCAGCTTGAGAAAGCCTTCGAGGTTCAGACCCGCGTGAACGGCGTCATCCACGGCCGCGTCAAGGGCGGCTTCACCGTCGACCTCGGCGGCGCCACGGCGTTCCTGCCCGGCTCGCAGGTCGATATCCGCCCGGTGCGTGACGTCGGCCCGCTGATGGGTGTGGCGCAGCCCTTCCAGATTTTGAAGATGGACCGCCAGCGCGGCAACATCGTCGTCTCCCGCCGCGCGGTGCTGGAAGAAACCCGTGCGGAGCAGCGCTCCGAGCTGATCACCGGCCTGAAGGAAGGCCAGATCCTCGATGGCGTGGTGAAGAACATCACCGATTACGGCGCATTCGTGGACCTCGGCGGCGTCGATGGCCTGCTGCACGTGACCGACATCGCCTGGAAGCGCATCAACCACCCGGCCGAGGCGCTGGTCATCGGCCAGCCGGTTAAAGTGCAGGTGATCCGCTTCAACGCCGACACCCAGCGCATCTCTCTCGGCATGAAGCAGCTTGAGGCCGACCCGTGGGAAGGCGTGGACGTGAAGTATCCGCCGGGCGTGAAGGCCACAGGCCGTGTGACCAACATCACCGACTACGGCGCCTTCGTGGAGCTGGAAGCCGGCGTCGAGGGTCTCGTGCACGTGTCTGAGATGTCCTGGACCAAGAAGAACGCTCACCCGGGCAAGATCGTTTCCACCTCTCAGGAAGTGGAAGTGGTTGTGCTGGATGTGGACGCCTCCAAGCGCCGCATCTCGCTGGGTCTGAAGCAGGTTCAGCGCAACCCCTGGGAAGAGTTCCAGGACGAGCACCCGATCGGCTCCGTCGTTGAAGGCGAGATCCGCAACATCACCGAGTTCGGCCTGTTTATCGCAGCCGGCCCGGAGATCGACGGCATGATCCACATGTCCGACCTCTCCTGGGAAGAAACCGGCGAAGCCGCGATCGCCAAGTTCGAGAAAGGCCAGGTCGTCAAGGCCAAAGTGCTGGATGTGGACGTGGAGAAGGAGCGCATCTCGCTCGGCATCAAGCAGCTTGAGGTCGACCCCGCCGCCGGCGTGCTGGACAAGGTCCACAAGAACCAGATCGTCACCTGCGTGGTCACCGCCGTGCAGTCCAACGGCATCGAGGTGAAGGTGGACGATGTTCTCACCGGCTTCATCCGCCGCGCGGAGCTGGCGCGCGACAAGGCCGAGCAGCGCCCCGAGCGCTTTGGCGTGGGCGACAAGGTCGATGCCAAGATCACCGCGGTGGACCGCGCTGCGCGCAAGCTGCAGCTCACCATCAAGGGCAAGGAGATCGACGAGGACAAGCAGGCGATCACCGAGTACGGCTCGTCTGACTCCGGCGCCTCGCTGGGTGACATTCTGGGTGCGGCCATCCGCCGCCGCAACCAGGCGAACGACGAGTAATCCTTCCCCACAAGGGAAAGACCCCGACCCGGCAGCGCAAGCTGCTGGGTTTTTTGTTCGAAATTCATACTACGTTAGCGAACGCGAATTACCGCTATGCCGGCAACCGCCGGAAAGACCACATCCATGCCCGTTCTCAACTTGCTTCGCCTGACGCGTGAATCCGCCGTGCTCCGCGCTTTGCGCGGCTCATTCGCGGTGATCGAATATTCACCCAAAGGGGTGATTCTCGATGCGAACGAGCAGTTCCTGCGATCCGTCGGCTACACGAAGGCGGAGCTCATCGGCCGCCACCACAACATACTTATGCCGCCCAAGGATGCCGCCAGCCCGGATTATGCCACCTTCTGGGCAGACCTCGCCAAAGGCGTGCTCAAAACCGGGCGCTATCGGCGAGCCAACAAGTCGGGCCACGATGTATGGCTGCGCGCCTCCTACAGCCCGGTGCGCGGGCGCAACGGCAAGGTGAAGTCGATCGTCGAGCTGGCACTAGACATTACCGAGGTTCACATAAAGGCAATCGAGGAGCTGAGCATCCTCAGCGCCATCAACCGCTCGCAGGCGATGATCAGCTTCAAGCCGGACGGCACGATTTTGGACGCAAACGAGAATTTCCTCTCCACCACCGGCTACCGGCTGGAGGAGATCAAAGGCCAGCATCACCGCATGTTCATCGAGCCCGGCTTTGCCGCCAGCCCAGAATACGCGCAATTCTGGAACAGGCTGAACGCGGGGGAGTTCTTCTCCGCTGATTATCGCCGCATCGGCAAAGGCGGACGGAGTGTGTGGCTCCAGGCCAGCTACAATCCCGTGTTCAACGCCGACGGCCAGGTGGTGAAGATCGTTAAAATCGGCATGGATCTGTCGGAGCGGATGGAGAATATCCAGCAGATCGGCAGCGCGCTGGCGGAACTCTCCCGGGGCAATCTGCAAGCGCACCTGGGCCGCAAGCTGATCCCATCCATCGACCCTCTGCGCGGGGATTTCAACAATGCCGTCGCCTCCCTGCGGGAGACAGTACGCGATATTTCCACCTCGGCCGAAAGCATTTTGCAAACCTCGGCAGCGGTGAATGAATCAGCGGGTCAGCTTTCCTCGCGCACCGAACGCCAGGCCGCCAGCCTGGAGGAAACCGCCGCCGCGCTGGAGCAGATTACTGCTACCGTCCGCAAGGCCGCCGAAAACACCACCCATATGCGTACCATGGCAGAAAAGGCCCGCGGGGATACGGAAAGCTCCGGCCAGGTGGCCGGCCAAGCCGTGGAGGCCATGGGGGAAATCAACGAAAGCTCTACAAAAATTTCCAACATCATCAGCGTGATCGACGAAATCGCCTTCCAGACCAATCTGCTGGCGCTGAATGCCGGGGTGGAGGCCGCGCGGGCGGGCGACGCTGGGCGAGGCTTTGCCGTGGTGGCCACCGAAGTGCGCGCCCTGGCCCAGCGCTCCGCCGATGCCGCGAAGGAGATCAAAACGCTCATTTCGGGATCTGGCGAGATTGTCGCCGCCGGGGTGAAATCCGTGGCCGTGGCCAGGCAATCACTGGACCGGATCGCCGGGCATGTGCTGGGCATCGACAATGCCATCGGCGCGGCCGCCGCCAGCGCGCAGGAGCAATCCGTGGCGCTAAGCCAAGTGAACAGCGCCGTGAACCAGATGGACCAGATGACCCAGGCCAATGCCGCCATGGCCGAGGAAGCTGCCGCTGCCAGCCATACCTTGGCGGAGGAGGCACAAACCATCTCCCGCTTGCTGGCAAAATTCGAGACTGGCCCAGCCCGCGCCGTCAGCACGGCTTCTACACGCAAACATCTGGCAGCCCACGATGCGATGGCCTAGCTAAGCCCGCTGCACGACTGCCCGACCGGTTATCTACGGCATGCTTATTCCGCAGCAGCAAGACCGGGCGTGGCCTTACGAGCCATGAAATAATAGATCGGGCTGATCACTGCGATGCCTACGATCCACGAAAGATCCACGCCGTTCAGCGCCTTGGCAACCGGTCCTGTGTAAAGCTCGGTTGAAACAAAGGGCAACTGAATGAGAATACCCAGGATATAACAGAATATCGCCGATTTATTGAACCGGCCATACACGCCGCCCTCAGGCGTGAAAAATGCGGCCACATCGTAATCCCCGTGGCGGACGAGATAGAAATCCACGAGGTTGATCGCCGTCCAGGGCACCAGAACGTAGAGCAGCAGCAGGATGAAGTTGGTATAATTGGTAAGGAAGTTGCCTGCCGCGAACAGCGCAATGGCAAGGCCAATCAGGGTGATGACGATGGAGGTGACCGTGCGCGCCGTTGCCCCCGCCTTCCAGGAAGGCATAAACGTGTGGATGAGCGTGATGGTAGAAAGCACGCCGCAATAAAGATTCATCGCATTGGTACCCGCAATGCCGACAGAGAAGATGATGACGATGGGAATGGCGGCAGCGCCGGTGAAGGCCGTGAGCCCGCCTACCGGATCACCGTTAGCAGCGACAAGGCCGAGCAGCGCGCCAAGAATCATCGGGAGAATGGAGCCCAGAGAGCAGCCCCAATAAGAAGCCCAGAACGCAGGTTTGGCACCGGTGTCGTGCGGCATATAGCGGCTGTAGTCCGATACATAAGGCGCATAGGCGATCTGCCATAGCGCACCCACGGAGACCATGCTGAAAAACCCCGCACCGCTGAAGCTGTTCATCGCCATGAAATTGCCCGGCAGGCCGTGCACGGCAACAATCCATACAAACGCGACCAGAAGCGCCAAACCAGAGGTCCAGGTAAGAACGCGCGCATAGGCATGAATGAGATCATGGCCAAAAATGGTAGCAATAACGCTGACCACTGCAATGAACACGATCAGCAAGTGCTCATCTATACCGCCCGCGATAGTGTGGAGCGACTGCCCGCCCAGCACAATGTTGGAAGCCAGGAAGCCCACATACATGATGATGACGATGGCCACCACCAGCACCGCGCCGATGGTACCGAACTGCCCCCGCGTCTGCACCATTTGCGGCACGCCAAGCCGCGGCCCCTGCGCTGAGTGCAGCGCCATGAACACCGCGCCCGCAAGATTGCCAACGATGATGGACAAGCACGAACTAACGAAATCGAGCTTGAAGACCGAGCTCGCCAATGCGCCGGTAACGATCGTCAGCATCATGATGTTCGAACCAAACCAGATGGTAAACAAATCCCTCCAGGTACCGTGGCGCTGGTCCAGCGGAATTTGATAGATGGTGTGCTGCTCGACTTTGCCAGGAGATTCCGCGGCCATGGTTTTATCCTTCAGGCTGGAGTGGGCGCCATGATTATACGTTGCCAGCAGCTTACATTAATCTATCTTTAATCGGCATCGAATTTATCGAAGCAGAGGCAACTGTTTTTTAGTCCACCGGGGCATTTCTTGAGCAAAACTCTAGCCTTCGCGCCTGCAATATAAGCAAATTTCGTCTTTCCCCAGGGACCGGGCCGCGCTACGCTTCCAGCAAATGATAAGCACCGCAGAAACCCTGGCCACGCTCATATCCTTTCCCACCGTCAGCGCTGACAGCAATGAGGCGCTCATCCGCTGGAGCGCCGGGCGGATCACCGCAGCCGGCGGGCGGATTCACATCATGGCAGGCGCCAAGCCAGGAAAATTCAACATGCTGGCGAGCTTTGGGCCTGAAACAGGTGTCGGCATTGTGCTCTCTGGCCATAGCGACGTGGTGCCTGTGGCAGGACAAGCCTGGAACACAGACCCCTTCATTCTTACAGCCAAGGGGCGCAAGCTCTACGGCCGCGGCAGCAGCGATATGAAGGGCTTTCTGGCGAGCGCATTAAGCGCCGCCGCCAGGGCGGATAAAGCCAAACTTGTCCGCCCGCTGCACCTTGCCTTTTCTTACGATGAAGAAGTTGGCTGCATTGGCATAAGAGACCTGCTGGCGCGCCTGGCGAAGGAGAATTTTCAGGCGGAGGGCTGCATAATCGGCGAACCGACAGAGCAGAAAGTGGCGCTCGGGCACAAGGGCAAGCTTGCAGGCTGTATCCGCTGCATTGGCCTGCCTGCCCATTCTGCCAACCCGTCCTTGGGGTGCAACGCCATTTCCCTCGCGGCGGAAATGGTGTGCGCGGTGCACACGCTGCAGGCCGAGTTGGCCGAAAGCGGAGCCCATGATAATGCTTACCCTTTTCCATCCACAAGCGCGCAGGTTGGCACCATAAAAGGCGGCACCGCACTAAACATCGTGCCTGAATTCTGCGAACTGCAGTTTGAGATCCGCAACGTGGCGGGAGACGCGCCCCGCGCCCTCGTAGAGCGGCTGCGAGGGAATGCCGCGAACATTGCCGCGCACCACGGCAAAGGGCGCATCACAATTGAGATCACTAACGAATACCCAGGGCTGGACACCCCGGAGAACGATGCGTTTGCGCAAAAAATACTGCGTGCCGCAAGCTCGCAACCGGCTAAGATCGGCTTTGGCACGGAAGGCGGGCTGTTCAAGGAAATGCTGCATCTGCCGGTGGTGGTGTGCGGCCCCGGCAGCATCGATCGGGCGCATAAGCCGGATGAGTACGTGACCCAGGACGAGCTGGATGCCTGCGATGCGTTTCTGGACCGCGTAATCGCCGGGCTGTATGCTTAGCGCGTCCCGGGAAGTGGCTGGTTCAGCAGCAGTTCCCGGCAAATTTCGATAAAGGCTTCTGAGGTGGGCGTGCGGCGCAGCCCCTTCAGCGTGGCAATGCCGTAAACCAGAGGCCGTAATTTATCCTCAAGCGCCAGGTAAGAGAGCTTGTGGCCATCCAGTGTGGTAAGGTTTTTTGGCTGTGCGTTCGCCAACCCGTAGCCCTCACCGCGCGCCACCAGGCTGCGGATGATGTCAATATACGCATAGCGCCCCGTAATATGCGGGGCGATGCCCGCCTCGCGAAATAGGGAGAGGAAATAGTCCCGGCTCATCGGCAAATCCAGCAGCAGAAAATTCTCGCTTTCAAACTCCTTTAAACTAACCGACCGCCTACGCGCGAAGGGATGTGCGGCGCCAACAAAGGCATAGGGCGAAAGTGGCGCCATCGGGATGAAGTCGAAGTCCGGCGGAATATTCATGTCATAGGTCAGCAGCAGGGCAATGCGACCGTGGCGCAGAGTTTCAAACAGCTCCGCCTGGTTGCCCGCCACGGCATTCACCCTGGCGGCCTCGTAGCGTCTGCGGAACACTGAAAGCAGTTCAGGAATCGCCAGGGGAAACAATGTGGAAAGGCACCCGACCTCCAATGGGCCGCCCACCTTGGCGGAGATCATCGAAGCTGCATTCTGCACTTCTTCAGCCTGCAACAGCAACGCTTTTGCCTCGCGCAAAAACCTTTGCCCCTCGGCCGTGAGCGACAACCCCTGCGCGTGGTGGCGGATAAAAAGCTGAATGCCGAAGTCGTGTTCCAAAGCCGTAATGGCTGAGGAAATTGATGGCTGGGAAATATTCACTCTCTCCGAGGCCAGGGTAATGCTGCCCAGCTCTGCCGTGGCCACGAAATAACTTATCTGTTTGAGCGTGAAGCGCATTGCTTTATCGATCAGGAAATTTGAACCAAAATATTATAAAATTATATTATACAAAAGCAAAATTGCCACCCAAGAGTACCCCATGACCTTCTCTCTCATTGCCCGCTGCCCCCGCAGCGAGCAATTCGCCGTGGCCGTGACATCCTCTTCTCCCGCCGTTGCCGCGCGTTGCGCCTTCGCGCGGGCGGGGGTAGGTGCCGCCACAACCCAGAATGTAACGGACCCACGCTTAGGCCCGCAATTGCTGGACGCTCTGGCCGCCGGAATGAGCGCCGAGCAAGCCTTGGCGAATGTGGCGGACGTCGCAGCCTGCCCCGAATACCGCCAGCTCACGGTGCTGGATTCACAAGGCCGAACCGCTGTTTATTCAGGCGCCAAAACCCTTGGCATTCATGGCACGGCACAGGTTGAAAACGCCGCCAGCGCCGGAAATTTGCTTGCCAGCACCAATGTGCCGCAGGCGGTTATCGCAGCGTTCGCGGTCACCAATCCAGATGACGAACTTGGCGCGCGGGTGATTGCGGCAATGCAGGCGGGCTTGAATGCGGGCGGTGAGGCCGGGCCACTAAAATCCGCCGGGTTGATTGTGGTGGACCAACAAGCCTGGCCGCTTGCGGATTTACGAGTGGACTGGCACGACGAGCCACTCGCCGAACTCGCCCGGCTATGGAGCATATGGCAACCGCAAATGTATGATTACGTGACTCGGGCATTGAACCCTCAGGCAGCACCATCCTACGGCGTGCCGGGAGATGTATGAACCAGTCAGGTCAGATAATCCTGAGCCAGCGCCCGACGCATCTGCGCGAAATGCGCTTCCCCGAATTCTGGCTCGCTCTCCCAGGCGTTGGCGGTTTGCTCCGCCACCTCGTCATTAAGGATGCTTAAAGGCTGCCCCGTGCCGTAAGCCAGCATCAAGGTGCGGGCGGCGCGCTCAAAATGATAGAAGGTGTCGAAAGCCTCCGCGGCACTTTCCCCAATGGTGAGCAAGCCATGATTGCCCATCATCAGAATTTTCTTCTCGCCCAATATCTTCGCCAACCTTTCGCCCTCGGCCTTGTTGTCAGCCATGCCGGCATAGGCATCATCGATGGCAACACGGTTAAAGAACCGCGCCGAGGTCTGGTCAACCGGATACAGCGTTGGGTCCCGCAGGCAGGAAAGTGCGGTGGCATAGGCGGGATGCAGATGCACTACGCAGCGCGCCTGCGGCACCAGCCGGTGAATGGCACCATGAATCGCCCAGGCCGTGCTGTCGATATCCTCCGGTAGCTCGTTGGCATTGCTATCCAATAGCGCCAGCTCGGAAGCCTTCAGCGTGGCAAAATCCCGCCAGCGCCGGTTGATGAGAAATTGCGCACCGTCAGCGGAAACCGCCAACGAAATATGATTCGCGGTTGCCTCCTGCCAGCCGAACCGGGCGGCAAGGCGGCAGAGGGCCGCAAGCTCTCCACGTAATCTTGCCTCACTCATGGAAGCTCCGCGATCACGTCGATCTCAACCAGCCATTCCGGCCGGGCAAGTGCTACCACAACCAGGCCGGTGAACACCGGATAAACGCCTTTCAGCCAACGACCCGCAACGCGGTATACAGCTTCGCGGTGGCGAATATCCGTGAGATACACGGTAACCTTGCAAATATGCTCCAGCGTGGCGCCGCATTCACGCAGCAGCATATCGATATTCTGCATCACCTTCTCGGCCTGCCCAGCGGGGTCACCCACAGCCACATTCTCGCGCGTGTCCAGGTCCTGCGGCACCTGGCCGCGCAGATAGATCATCTTGCCGGTAACAACCGCCTGGCAGAGATCGTTGTCGAGATTCTGCTCCGGATACGTGTCCTTGGTATTGAACGGGCGAATACGCCTGTGAATCATCTCATCCTCCACTGCGGCCAAAACGGCCTGAGCGAACATAGGCAAACGGCCAGTATTTTATAAAGTCGATACTACGTAGCTTTTGAATAAAAAACCCAGAACCAACACCCGCCCGCTCAGAGCGATGGCAGATTGAGCCGGAACTCCCGCGCGCAATCCTGCGCGATTTCATAACCCGCATCGGCATGGCGCATGACGCCGGTCGCCGGATCATTCCAGAGCACGCGCTCCAGCCGCGCCGCCGCTTGCCTCGTGCCATC
>JAGWZS010000247.1 GCA_018971905.1 Rhodospirillales bacterium
CACCATGGCGTGCGGATTACCGACAGCGCGCTGGTGGCGGCGGCGACACTTTCTAACCGCTATATCACCGACCGGTTTTTGCCGGATAAGGCGATCGACCTGATGGACGAGGCAGCGAGCCGGTTGCGGATGCAGGTGGATAGTAAGCCAGAGGCGCTGGACGAGTTGGACCGCCGGCTGGTGCAGCTGAAGATCGAACGCGAGGCGCTGAGGAAGGAGACCGACACGGCGAGCCGAGAACGGTTGGAGAAGTTGGAGTTCGAGCTTGGAGAGCTTGATGAACGCTCTGCCGAAATGACGGCGAAATGGCAGGCCGAGAAGGCGCAGCTTGCCGATGTGCAGAAGGTGAAGGAGCAGCTTGACCAGGCCCGCAATGAGGTGGAGCTGGCGCAGCGCAAAGGCGATCTCGGGAAAGCTTCCGAACTGCTTTATGGGCGGATTCCGGAGTTGGAGAAACAGCTGAGCGCCCAGCAGGATGGGCAGATGGTGAATGAGGCGGTGACTGAGGAGGCGATTGCCGCCGTGGTTTCCCGCTGGACCGGCGTGCCGGTGGAGAAGATGCTGGAAGGCGAGCGTGCCAAGCTGCTGCATATGGAGGATAATCTGCGCCAGCGCGTGGTGGGGCAGGAGGCTGCGCTTGTCGCGGTTTCCAACGCCGTGCGCCGTGCGCGGGCCGGGTTGCAGGACCCGAACCGGCCGATTGGCAGCTTTTTGTTCCTGGGCCCGACGGGGGTGGGCAAGACCGAGCTGACCAAGGCGCTGGCGGAGTTTTTGTTCGACGATGAGCGGGCGATGGTGCGGATCGACATGAGCGAGTTCATGGAGAAACACGCGGTCTCAAGGCTTATCGGCGCGCCTCCGGGCTATGTGGGCTATGATGAGGGTGGGGTGCTGACCGAAGCGGTGCGGCGCCGGCCATACCAGGTTGTGCTGTTCGATGAGGTAGAAAAGGCGCATGAAGATGTGTTCAATGTGCTGCTCCAGGTGCTCGACGATGGCCGCCTGACGGACGGGCAGGGGCGCACGGTGGATTTCAAAAACACTATCATCGTGCTGACCTCCAATCTTGGGTCCGACATTCTGGCGGCGCAGGCCGAGGGCGAGGATGTGCGGATGGCCGAGGCTGGGGTGATGGCCAGGGTGCGCGAGCATTTCCGGCCGGAATTCCTGAACCGGCTGGATGAGATTGTACTGTTCCGCAGGTTGCAGCGTGCGGATATGGGCACCATCGTGACCATTCAGCTGCGCGGGCTGGAAAAGCTGCTGGCCGACCGGAATATCAGGCTGGATCTTGACCAATCTGCCCAAGACTGGCTGGCGGAGGCTGGGTACGACCCGGTTTATGGCGCGAGGCCGCTGAAGCGGGTGATTCAACGTAACCTGCAGAACCCGTTGGCCGGGCTGATTCTGGAAGGAGCCGTGAAAGACGGGGATACCGTGAAAGTTTCCGGCTCAGAGGCAGGATTGGTAATCGGCGGTCATCTCGCCGAGGCGGCGTAAAGCTTAAACTCCCCAGGTGATGAACCTGGGGAGTTTTCCATGGCCGATAGTGCGTTGCTCGTGATTGATGCGCAGAATGTTTATGCGCTGCCGGATTCGCCGCTTTGTGTGCCGGAATTTGCCAAGTCACTAGGGCGGATCAATGCGCTGATCGAGGGGTTTGTGGCGGCGCGGCGGCCAGTGATTTATGTGCGCCATGTGCACCGGGCCGATGGGCGCGATGCCGGGCGGATGTTCGATTTCTCTGGTACCGCAGAGGAGGTGGGGTTCGTGGAGGGCACCGCTGAGGCTGATTATGCGCCGGGGCTGAAGATTGTGCCGGACGGGTTGCATATTACCAAGCGCCGGTACTCTTGTTTTGAGGGGACAGAACTGGAGGGCATTCTGCGCAGCTTGGGCGTGAAGAGTGTGGCGATTTGCGGGTACATGACGAATTTCTGCTGCGAGAGCACGGCGCGTGCGGCGCATGACAAGGATTATTTCGTCGACTTCATTGCCGATGCCACCGGCGCGCCGGATCTGGGGGAAGCGTATCGGCAGGCGGCCATTATCCAGGCGGTTTGCGCCACTTTGGCGGCAGGATTTGCCCGGATTTTGACGGCGGAAGGCTACCTTCAAGCCATGCGTTCGGCGCATAGCTAATTTCTTTGAATGAAAAATCAAGGGGTTTTGTGGGGGCATTGTTAAGGAAGTGAGGGTTTGCCTTGGTTTTCCGGGGCAACAGCGATGGTGAAGGTGCGTTGACAGTCGAGGTCAGTCAGAGCTAGAAGCCCGTCCACTGGCGGGTGCTGAGGGCTTGATCTTCGGTGTTTGGTTGGTTAGACTGGATGGCCTTGCGGCGATTTGATGATCGCCGTTTTGTTTTTTGGTTTAGATCTTTGACAATTGCATAGGCTGGGAAGGGATACGCTGGTGGCGTTTCTGGTACCTTATTTTGGTCTTTAGGGCTGGGGTTTGGTGCTTCTGGATTGTGGTGACGCGGTCTGGGTGATGATTGGGATTGCAGGATTAGTTCTGTTTAGATCTCTGTCGTTTTGGAAGCGTTGTGGTGTATTTCTTTTGAAATTACGTACAGAACGCTTCGAATATCTTGGGCTTTGGCCTGAGAACGACATGTTTGAGCAGGGCTTTCTTCATTTATATTTAGTGCCGGTTAGGTGCTGAGTAGGATGAACTTGAGAGTTTGATCCTGGCTCAGAGCGAACGCTGGCGGCATGCTTAACACATGCAAGTCGCA
>JAGWZS010000248.1 GCA_018971905.1 Rhodospirillales bacterium
TCGGCCAGGGCGGCGGCAAGCTGGCCCAGATGCGCCTCCGCCTCAGACCTTGCGGCAAGTCCAAGCCCGTTACCCGGCTGTGCGGCCAGCAGCGCGTTTTCCTCGGCCAGCGCGCCTTGCCAGTCGCCGGTGGCGGCATCGGCCAGCCCGCGCACCAACTGCAGGCGCGGGTCTGTGCTGCCAAGGGCGGCAGCGGCGGCGGCATCCGCCAGCGCCGCAGCATCGCCGCCACCGGCAAGCTCCGCCAGGGCACGGTTCAGCAGCGCCTCCCCGCTGCGCGGGTCGTGGGCCAGGGCGGCGTTCTGGTCCGCCACATCCCCCTGCCAATCCCCGCCCAGAAGCTCGATCTCGCCGCGCAGAATCAGCGGTGCCGGGTTATCCGGAATCAGCGCCTCGGCCTGGTTTACCGCATCCAGCGCCTGCTGGGGCTGGCGCAAGGCCAGATAAGCGCGCGCCAGGGTGAGGTAGATGCGCCCATTGCCGGGGTTCAGAGCAATGCCCGCCTGTGCATCCGCCAGCGCCGCCTGGGGCTGGTGCAGCTGTAATTCAGCCAGAGCGCGGTTGTTATAGGCCTCGAAATCCAGCGCCTCCATATCCTGCCCGGCGGCGAGAATGGCGCCGCACCCGGCCACCTCCCGCGCGGGGTTGTGGCTTTCGCAGGCAGAGGCGGGAGACGGCGTATCCGCCAGCGCCGGAGGTACCGCGAGACATAAGGCCAGGCAGGCAAGGGCGTAACGCCGCATCATTCATCCTTCAGGGCACGGCTCATCAGCGCCGTCATGGTTTGCGGTACATTCATTTCACCGGCAAGCAGCTTTGTCACGGCCTGGGTTATGGGCATCTCTACCCCCGCCTCTGCCGCCCTGGCCAGCAGGGCGGGCGCGGTCATCACGCCCTCGGTCACAGCCGAGCGCCCGCCGAGAATCTCCGCCAGGCTTTGCCCCTGCCCCAGCAAAAAGCCCAGCGAGTAATTGCGGCTGGATGTCCCCGTGCAGGTAAGCAGCAAATCCCCCAAGCCGGAGAGGCCGGAGATGGTTTCCGGCTTGCCGCCCAAAGCCGCCGCCAGCCGCGCAATTTCCGCGAGGCCGCGGGTGATGAGCGCGGCGCGCGCATTCTCCCCCAGCCCCGCCCCCATCACCACCCCGGCGGCGATGGCGATGACGTTTTTTGCCGCCCCGCCCAGGGCCGCACCTGTACTATCCGGCGAGCCATAGAGCCGGAAGCTGGGCGTATGCAGGGCTTTGATGAGATCCGCCCGCAAAGCGGCGTCTGGCGTGGCGAGCACGGCGGCGGCGGGCAACCCGGCGGCAATCTCATGCGCGAAATTCGGCCCGGTGAGGATGGCGCAAGGGCCGGTGACGATTTCCGGCGGCAGCAGATGCGTGCCGGTCTCCAGCCCCTTGCAGCACAGCACCAAGGGCGCATCCGATAAGCTAGGCAGCACGCCGCGCAGATGCTGCATCGGCACGGCGACGACCAGAATATCCGCCACCGGCATCTCAGCCGTGACGCGCAGGCCGGGCGGAAAACCCGCGCCGGGCAAACGGGGATTTTCCCGCCTTTGCCGCATGGTTTCGGCTTTTTGCGCATCCCGCGCCCAGAGCGTGACATCGCGCCCCGCCCTGGCGAACAAAACCGCCAAAGCCGTGCCCCAGGCCCCGGCGCCGATCACCGCGATGGATTTATTCACTGATGATCCTTTCAATGCCAGCACTGGCCCCGGCTTCGCCAAACGCTTCCAGGCAGGCGGCGAGAATGGGGGCCGCCTCGGCCTCAAACCCATAAGGCGGATTGATGATTCCCAACCCCGCCCCGTTCAGCTTCGTGGGGTCCGTGTCCGGCCGGCGCAGCAGCTCGGCGGCGATGACATCCTTAATGCCGGCCAGTTTCAACGCCTCAAAAAAATGCCGCACCGGGGCGCGGTGCTTGATGGGATACCAAATGACATACACGCCAGAGGGAAATTTTTTCCAGGCTTTGGCAAGGGTAGCGGCAGCGGCGGAAAATTCGTCCGTGCGCTCGAAAGGTGGGTCGATGAGCACCAAAGCGCGTTTTTCCGGCGGCGGCAGAAACGCGCCCAGGGCCTCGTAGCCATCGCGCTCATGCATTGCGGCGTTTTCGTACAGGCGCATGGTCCGGCGCAACGTCGCGGCGTCCTCCGGGTGAAGTTCGCAGGCCACCAGACGGTCCTGCGGGCGCAGCGCCTCGGCGGTGAAAACCGGGGAGCCTGGATAGAGGCCAAGGCGCTTCACTGTTGCCACATACTCAGCCAGAGCGGGCGGCGGGGTTTCCAGAATCTTGCCGACACCCTCCCGCCATTCGCCGGTTTTCTCGGCCTGCTCGCTGGAAACATCATACCGGCCGATGCCGGCATGGGTATCCAGCACCAGAAAGGGCTTGGGCTTGCGCTGCATGGCGGCCAGCAGGCGCAGCAGCAGGGCGTGCTTCATCACGTCGGCAAAGTTCCCGGCGTGGTAGATGTGGCGATAATTCACAGCGCCTCCAGCGGCCAGCGCGGCTTGCAGGGAGCGTTGAGCGCCGAGGCTTCTCCCTGGCGCAGGCGCTCGATACCGGCCCAGGCGACCATCACGGCGTTATCGGTACAAAGGCGCAAAGGCGGGGCGATGAGCGGCTTACCCGCCTGCGCCGCGACCTCCGACAAACGCGCGCGGATGGCCTGATTGGCCGCCACCCCGCCCGCGACGATGACCGCTTTGGCATCCGGCAGCAT
>JAGWZS010000249.1 GCA_018971905.1 Rhodospirillales bacterium
GAAACGCGGCATCTGGTGTTTGATCTGGCCGAATCCGGCCTCAGCTATCAGCCGGGCGACGCACTGGGTGTTTGGCCGGAGAACGACCCCGCCCTGCTGGCGGAAATAGCCCGGCAAACCGGGCTGGACCCAGAAGCGCTGGCCAAGCGCGATATTTCCCGCCTGCCCCCGCCGCTGTTGGCCTTCTGCGCGGAGCGCGCCCCGGCGCTGGCCACACAGCTTCCGGCGCAGGATGACCCAACCCGGCAGGCCTGGCTTTGGGGCCGACAATTACGGGATGTGCTGACGGAGTTCGCCGTTCGCGCTACGCCGGAGGAATGGCTGGGTATTTTAAAGCCGCTCACTCCACGCCTTTATTCCATTTCTTCCAGTCAGAGTGTTTATCCTGGTGAAGTGCATCTGACGGTGAATATCGTGCGCCATGAATTCGCAGGCCGGCCTAGCGGCGGGCTCTGCTCGCGTTTTCTGGCAGACCGCGCAACAGGGGCCGGGCTGTTCATTCAACCCTCCGGGCATTTTCATCTGCCGACGGACGATGCCGCGCCCATCATCATGATCGGCCCTGGCACCGGCGTCGCCCCGTTCCGGGGGTTTTTGCAGGAGCGCCAGGCCCGCAACGCCAAAGGCCGCAATTGGCTGGTGTTTGGCGAGCAGCGGGAAGCCTACGATTTTTATTATCGGGATGAGCTGGAGGCCCTGGCCCGCAATGGGTTTCTGCATCGCCTCTCCACCGCCTTCTCGCGCGACCAGGCGCAAAAAATCTATGTGCAGGACAAACTGCGCGAAGAAGGAAAACAGCTATGGGAGTGGGTGCAGGCGGGCGCGTATATTTATATCTGTGGTGATGCCGCGCGCATGGCAAAAGATGTGCACGAAAGCCTGTGTGAGGTGATTAGCGTGCACGGATGCATGGACCGGAACACCGCAAGCGCCTTCTTGGATAACATGGCTGTGGAGAAACGCTACCTGCGCGATCTATACTGAAATCAGATTTTATATTGAAAAATACAGCTGATATTCAATTTTAATCGCCATGTTTTAACGGAGAGGCGCCTTACCCGCCTCTCCCTTCATCAGATCAATAAACTTTCAGTCGATTTGATATACCAAAGACATCCAGATCTTCGTTTGCTTGCCAACATTGCGGGCGTAGAGATCCTGGGTAACATACGTATTCAGACAAAGTTTTCCTATTTTATAGCCAACAAGCCAACCGGCGGCGAGCTCCACGGGCTTGCCGGCGTTCAGCTGCTCCGGCCCGGAATCGGCACCGAACTGATTATAGGCATAGCCAACAGGTCCCGTCGTAAAAGCGCCAAGCTTACGCACGGCGGTTAAATCGATATCGTAGGTGGAGCCGCTCGTATAATTATAATGGCGGTTCGGTGTGTTGACGCTGAAAACCCCATTTGCCGCAACCAGATATTGCGGTGTGCTGTAGGCGAAATTGAGATGCTGCTGGAACGTAAAACGGTCATGCCCGATATTGATCAATCTCTGCGGGTCGTATGAAGCAATTGGTGGATTAAACCCTTCCGAGATGCTCACGAACATATTCTTGTTCATCTTCCAGGAAAGATAGATCGGGTCGATTTCAAAATCGCTGGTTGATGTCACGCTCCCCGTCTGATGCTTCGCGGTCGTGATGTTGGCATGGAAAAGCCCGATATTATAAATATAAGCACCGCAGCGCGCGCCAAGAAAGTGGTAATTTGTCGTCCACATGAGCATGGATGTGGTCAGATACATATTCGTATGCACACCACTATCCGCGCCGGTGTTGTTGACAGATTGTGCCGTGCTGAAAGCGGCTTTCTGCCCCCAATACAATCCTGCCAGGGCCATCATCCCAAGCGGGCTGCCAATTGAATAGCCTGGAGCGTAGTCAGATCCTATACCTTTTTGCATTGCCAGGGCGGGGGTGGCTAAACTTCCGATAGAAAGTGCTGCAATGACCTGTCTGGTAGCCGTGCCGACCACGCAAGCAAAGCCGTTGCGTATATACAGTCTTTCTTCAAAGATAGTCATCGTATGAAATATCTCCGCGAATGCCTTTGGCTTCGCTGTGCCGCCCCTTCTTTGGCGCGGCCTATCAGTGATCAAGCCTTACGGCTCAGATAAATCACAGCGCCATCCTTGGCGGCGTGATGCGCAGCGCGAATAAAGCCTGCTCACGGGAAACACATAACAAAATTCGTGCCGTAATATCCGGGCTTGATTTTGGTTAATTGCCAAGCCGGCTGATATTTGCAGCCTAAATTTTAGATTAATTGCTGTCATTATTTTGGGCGCGTGATGTTATTTATAGGCGATTATCGCAGACCATAAGCGGCCGCGTGCCGCGTGGCGCCCATACATAGGTATGGCCGCCTTTCTGGTCGACTCTGGCCTCGTCTTGAAACCAAATTTCTATCGGCGCGTCAGCTTTGGTTTTGGCGAGAGCTGCGCATGCCAGATCGCGGGTAATCCCCCCTGAAATTAAGGGGATTGATAAGTAGAATTTTCTCGGCAGATTGCTTGAGGAGTGACCCTGCCCCCAACGTGTCCTCAGTTTTAAGTTAGGGTCTGTGGGTTGATATATTGTTGATTGCCGCTGAGATTTGACCCGGGAAGGCCGGATTTTTCCACTGAGAATTGACCCATGTTTGACTGTTTCCCCGTCTGGAAGAGGCGGGGGCGAACGGAGTGTTGGACATGGCGTTTTTGAGCATTATTCGGCGGTGG
>JAGWZS010000019.1 GCA_018971905.1 Rhodospirillales bacterium
AGCCGCACAGCGGCAAAAACTTTTGCCACCCTTGCGCGAGGCGTTGACGCGCGACCCGCTTTCCCCAAATCTGCTCGGCATTTCGCACCTCGGCTTTGCCGAGATCAACCGGCGGCGCATCCGCCCGCCATTGCACGAGATTTTGAACGGATGAAATGCCCCCTTTGCGGCAAGCCGGCCGACCCTGAGCATAAGCCCTTTTGTTCCCGCCGCTGCGCCGACATCGACCTCGGGCGCTGGCTGAACGACAGCTACAAGCTGCCCGCACCGTTAGAGGACGACAACGACGAGGGCGAGGCGGAATAATCTCCCCTGCCCTCAGCCCCTGTGCTGGGCAATGAATACCGAGCCCAGGATCATCACCCCGCCAGCCAGTTCTGCCAGGGTCAATGGCTCACCCAGCAGCCAAAACCCGCCCAGCGCACTGAACACCGGCAACAGATACAGGAACCAGCTGGCACTTTGCGCGCCCAGCAGCGCAACGCCCTTGTTCCAGGCGATCAACGCCACCACTGAAATGCCAATGCTCATGAACAGCATCAGCTGCCATTCCCGCCAGGGCATTGCCGCCATCATCTGCCTCAGGCCGGGCCCGCCCGCGGCAAGCAGCGGCAGTGTGCCTAAAAACATCGTCACCGCCGAGCTTTGCAGCGCGCCATGCTTTCTGATGAGCGGTGGAATGGCCACGCAATAAACCGCCCAGCCAAATGCCCCCAGAAGCAGCAGCAATATGCCGCGCAGATCGCCCTCGGCGGGGCCGGCGGAACCGGCCAGCAGCACAATGCCACCCACGCCAAGCAAGGCAGCGAGAATACTCCGCCCGCTCGGCGCCCGGCGCGCCAACAGGCAGGACAGCAGCAGGATCATCAGCGACTCAGACGCGTTGATCAGCCCTGTCATCCCGGCGGAAACCGTCCGCGCCGCCACGCCGCCAAGCAGGTTATAACCTGCCACGCCCGCCAGCCCGCAAAAGCCGCCACGCAGCCAGTCCTGGCCTGACCACCGCCGCATGGCCCCCGCCACCCCGGGCAAAAAACAAATAGAGGCAATGGCATAGCGTAATGCCATATAGGTCGCGCCGGGCATCGCCAGATGGCTGCTGCCGATGAAATAGCGGTTGCCAACGGGTGCCATTCCCCACAGCACCACCGATGCCAGCACAAGCAAAAACGCCCGCACCCGAGGGGCGAAAAACCGGCTGGAAACGACTGACAGGCTCATGCACGCCGCCGCGGAGAATGAGGAAACAGGTGGTTGAACTAACCGCCCCCCGCTCCGCCGTCCATCCACGCCAGACGCTGGGCAAATATGCGCGCGCAAGGAAAAAGCCGCCCTCCCGGAGGAAAGCGGCTTTGCAAGCTCAACCGAGGTTGGAGAACCCCTTGCTCAGCACTTCCACGCCCGGGAGAATCTTGCCTTCCATCCATTCCAGGAAGGCGCCACCCGCAGAAGAAAGATAGGTCAGCTCGTGGTGCACTCCGGCCAGCTTCAGGGCCGAGACGGTATCGCCGCCGCCGCCCACCGAGATCACCTTGCCTGCCTTCGTGGCCGCGGCAATCGCCTGGGCCAGGGTGTTGGTGGAGGCATCAAACGGCTTGGTCTCAAACGCGCCAAGCGGGCCGTTCCAGATAATCGTCTTAATCTCCGGCAGACGATGAATGAACGCATCAACCGTCGCGGGCCCCACATCCAGCGCCATGGCGCCGGGCGGTATCGCATCCACCTTCACCACATGGGTGGGGGCGTTGGCTTCGAATCTCTCGGCCACCACCACATCCAGCGGCAGCAGAATCTCGCAGCCCTTGGCTGCGGCGGTTTTCATAATCTCCAGCGCGGTGCCATGCAGCTCGGCCTCCTGCAAGGATTTGCCAACCTTATACCCCTGCGCGGCCAGGAAGGTGTTGGCCATGGCGCCGCCAATCACCAGAATATCCACCTTGGCGACAAGATTGTTCAGCAGCTCAAGCTTGGTGGAAATCTTGGACCCCGCGACAATGGCCGCCACCGGGCGCTGCGGGTTACCCAGTGCCTTTTCCAGCGCGTGCAACTCCGCCTGCATCAACCGCCCGGCAAAAGAAGGCAGATGCCGCGCCACACCCTCAGTGCTGGCATGGGCGCGGTGCGCAACAGAGAAAGCGTCGTTGACGTAAATATCGGCCAGCTTTGCCAAAGCCGCGGCGAATGCGGGGTCATTCGTCTCCTCACCCGCATGGAAGCGGGTATTCTCCAGCACCAGCACATCGCCATTGTTCAGGCTGGCAACGGCATGTTCCGCTTCCGGGCCGATGCAGTCCGCCGCGAAGGCCACCGGCTTGCCGAGCACCTGGCCCAGCGATTCCGCAATCGGCTTCAGCGACATTTCCGGCACCACCTTGCCTTGCGGCCGGTCGAAATGGCTGATGACGATGACCTTGGCGCCTTTATCCGCAAGCTCCTTGATGGTCGGCAACAGGCGCTCAAGGCGGGTGGCGTCGGTTACCGCCCCGCCCCGTACCGGCACATTCAAATCGGCACGGAGCAGCACACGCTGCCCCGCGACGTTCACATCATCAAGGGTTCTGCTCATAGCGCACCGAAATAGGCGGCGGTGTCGGACATGCGGCTGGAGAAGCCCCATTCATTGTCGTACCAGCCCATCACGCGGACGAGCCCTTTATCAACCACCGCGGTCTGCGGGGCATCGAAGGTGCAGGAGGCGGGCTGGTGGATGAAATCGGTGCTCACCAGGGCTTCGGTCGAATAATCCAGCACGCCCTTCAGCTCACCTTCGGCGGCGGCCTTCATCGCGGCATTCACCTCATCCTTGGTCGCCTGCTTCTTCAGCACCACGTCGAAGGAGACGAGGGACACATCCGGCGTCGGCACACGGATCGAGGTGCCATCCAGCTTGCCAGCCAGCTCCGGCAGCACCAGGCCCACGGCCTTGGCCGCACCGGTGGAGGTCGGGATCATGGAAAGCGCGGCAGCACGGGCGCGGTGGCGGTCCTTGTGCAGGGTATCCACGGTTTTCTGGTCGCCGGTGTAGGAATGGATCGTCACCATATAGCCGCGCTCGATGCCAAACGCATCGTGCAGCACCTTGGCCATCGGCACCAGGCAGTTGGTGGTGCAGGAGGCGTTGGAGATCACCTCCATCTCCTTGGTCAGCGTCTTGTGGTTAACACCGTAAACGATGGTGGCATCCACGCCATCCGCCGGGGCGGAGACGATAACCTTGCGCGCACCGGCGGTCAGCAGCTGGGCGGCGGCCTCACGCTTGGTGAACAGGCCGGTGCATTCCATGGCAACATCGATGCCGGACAGCGGCAGCTTGGCAGGGTCGCGCTCGGCCACCACTTTAATCGGCGCATAGGTGCGCCCGCCGCAGGTGATGACCAGGCTGTCGCCTTCAACCACCACAGTACCAGGGAAGCGGCCATGCACTGAATCATAACGGAGCAGATGCGCGTTGTCCTCAACCGATCCCAGATCGTTGATCAGCACCGGCACCACATCCGTGCGGCCGCTCTCGATCAGCGCGCGCAGCACCAGGCGGCCAATGCGGCCGAAGCCGTTGATCGCGATTTTCACAGCCATTTTCAGTTTCCTTCTTGCTTAACCGCAGCCACGATCGCCGCTTCCGTAATGCCAAAATGCTCGTACAGGGTTTCCGCTGGGGCGCTAGCGCCAAAGCCTTCCATGCCGATGAAAATTCCGTCAGGCCCCAGCCAGCGTTCCCAGCCGAAACCGCAGGCGGCCTCCACACCGATGCGCAGGCCGGTGCCCAGAACCTCTTTTTGATACTCAGGCGCCTGCTGGGCGAACAGCTCGAAACAAGGGGCGGAAACCACCGCCACCTCAATGCCCTGCGCCGCCAGCGTCTTCTTCGCCCCCATGGCCAGAGACACTTCCGTGCCCGTGGCGATGATAGTGGCGGCACGTTTGCCGTTGGCTTCCGCCAGCACATAGGCGCCACGCGCGGTTTTGTTGCCATTGGCGGCATCGCGCAAGGCAGGCACGCCCTGGCGGGAAAGCACCAGCAGGCTCGGCCCCTTGGCGTTCTTGATCGCGATTTCCCAGGCTTCGGCTGTCTCAATGGCGTCCGCCGGGCGCAGCACCAGCAGGTTCGGCATGGCGCGCAGGCTGGCCAGATGCTCGATCGGCTGGTGGGTCGGCCCATCCTCACCCAGGCCGATGGAATCATGCGTCAGCACATGAATGGCGCGGGTGCCCATCAGCGCCGCGAGGCGAATGGCCGGGCGCATATAGTCTGAGAACACAAAGAACGTGCCGCCATAGGGAATGAGGCCGCCATGCAGGGCGATACCATTCATCGCCGCCGCCATGCCGAACTCGCGGATGCCGTAATAAATATAGCGGCCCGCGTAATGGCCGGGTGTTACATCGCCCATGCCATTGATGAGCGTGAGGTTGGAGCCGGTGAGGTCCGCCGAGCCGCCAACCAGCTCCGGCACCGCCTGCACCAGCACCTCCAGCGCCTTTTGGCTGGATTGCCGGGTGGCGAGCTTTGGCTTGGTTTCGGCCAGGCTGGCTTTGTAGGCACTCATTGCCTCGGCCCAACCTTCCGGCAGCTTGCCGGTCATCACACGCTCGAACTCAGCACGCATCGGGTGCTTGGCCAGGCGTTTCAGCCAGGCGCGGCGGGTGGAAGCGCCGCGGGCGCCTGCCTCACGCCAGGGGGCGTAAATGTCTTCCGGCACCACGAAGGGCAGATGGTTCCAGCCCAGGGCCTTCTTTGCGCCCTCTGCTTCCACCCCGCCCAGAGCAGAGCCATGCACGCCTGCCGTGCCTGCCTTGGTGGGTGCTCCCAGCCCAATGATGGTTTTGCAGGCGATGATGGTGGGTTTGGTGGATTTCTGCGCGAAGGCCAGGGCAGCGGCCAGCTGTTCGAAATCATGCCCGTCTATCCGCCTTGTCGCCCAGCCATAGGCGGCGAAGCGCTTCAGCGTGTCCTCGGAGGTGGACATGGAAGTGGAGCCGTCGATCGAGATGGAATTATCGTCCCACAGTACGGTCAGCTTGTTGAGCTTCAGATGCCCGGCCAGGGCGGCGGCCTCGTGGGACACACCTTCCATCAGGCAGCCATCCCCCGCCACCACCCAGGTCCGGTGGTCCACCAGCGATTTGCCGAACTTGGCGGCAAGCATCCGCTCCGCCAGCGCCATGCCAACGGAGGTGGCAAAACCCTGGCCGAGCGGGCCGGTGGTCATCTCAATGGCGGGATGCTCATGATATTCCGGGTGCCCGGCGGCGGGCGAATGCAACTGGCGGAAGCTCTTCAGCTGCTCGATGCCCATGCCCTCATGGCCGGTAAGGTGCAGCAGCGCGTAGAGCAGCATGGAGCCATGCCCGGCGGAGAGCACGAAGCGGTCGCGGTCCCACCAATCGGGTGCGGCGGCGTCAAATTTCAGGAATTTACGGTAAAGCACCGTGGCGGCATCGGCCATGCCCATCGGCATACCGGGGTGGCCAGATTTGGCGGCCTCCACCGCATCGATCGCCAGGGCACGAATGGCATTCGCCATCATCCGGTCTTCGCCGGGCTGCTGGGCCAGAATTTCCGCCTGGCGCTTCAGCGCCGCCTCGTTGCCTGAATTACCCGCAATGCTCGCCATGTTGCCGCCAATCCTCGCTGATCGGCGTGTGCATAATACTACACGTGCCCATCTTCAACCCAGCGTAACGGAAGGCTGGGCTGCGGTTCAACGCCCGCGCCAAGCCATGGCCTCGGCCAGGCGGGAGAAGGCGTTGTCCATCTTGTGCTGCAATGCCTCGTCTGCCACCAGCCCCTCCATGGCCTGCCGCATGGTGGCAAGCCATTGCTCGGCAGTTTCTGGGGTAATGCCCAGGCCCGCGTGGCGAGACATAAGACAGAATCCACCACGTCTGGTCAGCCAATCGCGCGGGCCGCCGAGCCAAAGGCTCAGAAACCCGGCGAAATCCTCCCGCACCTGAGTAAGGTCGGGCGCGTGCATCGCCCGCAACGCCGCATAGGCCGGGTCACTCTCCATAATGTCGTAAAAACGTTGGGTCAGAGCCTGCACCCCTGCCTCGCCGCCCAGCCGGTCATAGGCTGTATCTTTATCCGTCTCGCCGTTCATCTTCCGCCCTTCCTGGAGCCGGATCACAGCAGAAGACTCCCGTCTTTCCATTGATCCAGATCATGGCGGCGGGCAGCAAAAAACCCTCCCGGCGAAGCCAGGAGGGCTCTGACATTCTCTACGGGAGAGATTTAGCCGTGGGAGACGACCTCGCCGTGCTGGGTAATATCCAGCCCTTCGATCTCGTCTTCCTTGGTCACGCGCAGACCCATGGTGAGGTCGATCAACTTCAGGATGATGTAGCTGACGACGGCGTCGTACACGATGGTGGTGATGATGCCCTCGAGCTGGATGAGAACCTGACCGGGGTCACCCTCGATCAGGCCGGAGTGGCCACCAACAGCCTTCAGCGCAAACACGCCAGTGAGCAGCGCGCCCAGGATGCCGCCCAGGCCGTGCACGCCCCAAACGTCCAGCGCATCGTCGTAACCGAACATGCTCTTGAAGCCGGTGACGCCCCAGAAGCAGACCACGCCCGCGGCAAGGCCAATCACCAGCGCGCCGCTAACTCCAACAAAGCCGCAAGCCGGGGTGATGGCAACGAGGCCGGCAACAGCACCGGAAACGCCACCCAGCATGCTGGGCTTGCCCTTCACCATCCATTCCACAATCACCCAGGAAAGCACAGCCGCGGAGGTGGCAAGCTGGGTGTTGATGGCCGCCATGCCAGCCAAGCCACCGGCGGTGAGCGCGGAACCGGCATTGAAACCGAACCAGCCAACCCACAGCAGGGAGGCGCCGACCATGGTATAAGCCATGTTGGCAGGGGCCATGTTGTCACGCCCATAACCGGCGCGCTTGCCAACCATGATGGCGGCGATCAGGCCGGGCACGGCGCTGTCGATATGCACGACGGTGCCGCCCGCGAAATCCAGCACGCCCAAATTGGCGAGGAAGCCGCCCGGGCCCCAGACCATATGCGCGATCGGGCAATACACCGCGAGCAGCCAAATACCCACGAACACCATGGAGGAGGAGAACTTCAGCCGGTCAGCCGGGCCACCCAGGAACAGCGCCGGGGTGATGATGGCGAAGGTGCACTGGAAGAAGGCAAACACCGTTTCGGGGATGGTGCCGGAAAGGCCATTCAGCCCGGTGCCCATCAGCATCACGCGCGAGAAACCGCCAAACAGCGGCGCCAGCGGGCCAGACCCCTGGGTGAAGGCAAGGCTGTAACCAACGATGCACCACAGAACGGTAACCAGCGCCGTGGTGAAGAAGCACTGCATCAGCATCGCCAGCATGTTCTTCTTCCGCAGCAGGCCAGCGTAATACAAGGCCAGCCCCGGCACCGTCATCATCAGCACGAGGGCGGAAGAGGTCAGCATCCAGGCCGTGTCGCCGGAGTTCAGGGTCGGGGCAGCGGTCTGCGCCATGGCGGGCGCGCAGCCGAACGCTGCCAGGCCGAGGCCTACAGGCACGCCTAAAAGGGATCGTTTCGTCATCAAGTCCTCGTTCCTCATTGCGCCGCCTTGAAGGCCAGGAGCCCGAACAGGCCGGCAGCGCGTGATCATGAAAGCTCAGTGCATTACAAGCGCAGCAAGCAAAGCAAGGAGCATGCCATCCACAAAAATAAAATCTTTCAGAAATTTTATCCGCTCAACCGCGGCATGGTGACGGCACGATAAAATTCTAGCCACGGCAATGGCGCACGTTGCACAACTTTTTTGCACAAAAATTGTGCAAATGTTTCCGCAAAGTCTCGGGATGCCCCCGCAAACCAGCCGGAGCGCACAGCCCTATTGTAGGCGAAGCAAGTTCATTTCCTTGTTTTTTGCTGTAATTTTGAGCGTCCGCCTACAGGAAGCCCGGCCTTTTCGGCGCGCACGGCCGCGTGATGTCGCACTCGGGGCTGAACAATGCACGCCCCCTCAGCCATGGCATAAAACCTGCTTTAATTTTCTGCGGATGCCGTGCGAACCATTGTGGCGCGGCGCCATGTGCAACTGACTTTGGCTGGGACGCATGGAGAAAAAACAATGATCGTACAAGCTTTGCCGGGCAACTGGCTGGATACAGGAGACAATGCCTGGCAGCTGACCGCCGCTACTTTCGTCGGCATGATGAGCATTCCGGGCCTAGCGCTGCTCTATGGCGGCGCGGTGAAGAAAAAATGGGCCGTGAACTCCGCCTTCATGGTGTTTTATGCCTTCTCGGCGGTTCTCATCGCCTGGGTGCTGTGGGCCTACAATATGTCCTTCGGCAAACCATGGTTGAACCTGCCGTTTGGCCTGGGGCCATTTATAGGTCATCTGGATCCGACCACCTCCGCCTATAATATGGAGAAGGAGGCGATCATCCCCTCCGCCGCCGCTGCCATGCCAGCCCTTGGCTACGGCCAGGCCACAATGGTGTATTTCCAGTTCGTGTTCGCCGCCATCACGCCGATCATTCTGCTGGGCTCCATTCTGGGCCGCGTGAGCTTCAAGGCCTGGATGATCTTCGTGCCGCTCTGGACAACCTTTGTTTATTCCATCGGCGCCTATTCACTCTGGGGCGGCGGCTGGCTCTCCGGCTTGGGCGGCTGGCTTGGCTGGAAAGACGCCGCCGGCGTGGTGGATTACTCCGGCGGTTACGTCATCCATCTGGCCTCCGCGGTTTCCGGCTTCACCGCCGCCGCCATCATTGGCCCGCGCCTGCCACGCGACCGTGAAAGCTTCCAGCCCAACAATCTGCTGATTTTAATGGCAGGTGCCGGGTTGCTCTGGCTGGGCTGGTCCGGCTTCAACGGCGGCGACCCATTCACCGCCAATGCAGATGCGGGCGTGGGCGTGCTCAACACCCACACCGCCACCGCCGCAGCCCTGCTAACCTGGACATTCATGGACGTGATGGCCTTCGGCAAACCCTCGGTGCTGGGCGCTGTCAACGGCATGATCACCGGGCTTGTCGCCATCACCCCGGCGGCAGGCTACGTGAACGGCACCGGCGCCATCATTCTTGGCGTGGTGGCCGCGGCGCTGCCCTGGATGACCTGGAATTGGCTGGGCAAAACCCGCCTGCTGCGCAAGGTGGACGACGTGCTGGGCGTGATTCACACACACGGCGTGGCAGCCATTGTCGGCGGGCTGGGCACCGGCATTCTGGCCGACCCCAAAATGATCGAATGGTATGGCACCAACAACGATGCCGTCTCCGTAACCGGCTGGTTCTATGGCGATTTCCATCAGTTCGTCCTGCAGATCCTCGGCGCGGCGTTCATCATCGTGCTGAACATCATCGGCACGTTCGTCTTGCTGAAAATCATCGGCCTGTTCGTGAAGCTGCGCATGGATGATGAGACGCTGCTGATCGGCGATGACGCGGTGCATGGCGAGGAAGCCTATGCGATTTATGCCGACGGCCAGAAAGTACCGGTCCTGGGCGACTAACCCCGGCCATCGGCCTAACACGGACGGCGCCCCTCACGGGCGCCGTCTTGCGTTTCAGCCGGTGGTGTTTCCGGCGGCGTGAAATTCTGGCAGGCTAGGCGCATGACGAATTCATGCGAGATCGCGGTGGTGGGTGCTGGCCCGGTGGGCGGCACTCTGGCCCTGGCCCTGGCGGCAAGGGGCCGCAAGGTTCTCCTGGTCGACAAGGCCGATCTGAAACCCATGGAACACCCGGATTTCGACGGCCGGGCCTATGCCATCGCGCACGGGTGCCAGGCCATTCTGCAAGAGGCAGGGCTGTGGGAGCATCTGCCCTTCGCCCCCTGCCCGATTCTGGATATCGACGTGACGGACGGCAAGCCGGGCCGCGCGCCTTCGCCGTTGCGTTTGCATTTCGACCATAGCGCCGTGGGCGACGACCCGTTCGGCTGGATCATTGAGGCGCGCTCCGTGCGGGTGGCGCTGAATGCGGCACTGGCGGCGTCAGACGTGATTGTCCGCGCCCCGGCGGAGGCGCTGGTGAGCCGCCACGCGGGGGGCGCCATTGTGCAGGTGGGAGATGAACGGTTCGAGGCAAAACTGGTGGTGGCGGCGGAAGGCCGACAATCGCCGCTGCGCAACCAGGCGGGCATCAGCGTTACCCGCTTGCCCTACAAGCAAACAGCGGTGATCTTCGCGCTGACGCATGAGGCGCCGCATAATAACGTGGCGCTGGAACACTTCCTGCCCGGCGGGCCGTTCGCGGTGCTGCCAATGACCGGCACGCCGGAACACCCCAACCTCTCCGCCATCGTATTCACCGAGAGCGATGCCAACGCCAAGCTGCTCCATGGCATGGACGATGCCGGGCTGCTGCGCGAAGTGCACGCCAGGCTGGGCAACCGGCTGGGGCGGCTGCAACTGGCTGGGCGGCGCTGGCTCTACCCGCTCTATGCCATGTACGCGGCGCGCTATTACGATACACGTTTGGCCCTGGCCGGAGATGCCGCGCATGGCGTGCATCCCATCGCGGGGCAGGGGCTTAATTTGGGCCTGCGGGACGCGGCGGCGCTACTGGAGCTGGCGGGCAGCGCACAAGACCCCGGCGCGGAGTCCGTGCTGCGCGCCTACCAGGCCCGGCAACGGCCCATCAACATGGCGATGCTGCTGGGCATGGACGCGCTGGACAGGTTGTTTTCCACCAACTTCCCGCCGGTACGCTTGGCGCGGGACCTCGGCCTGGCAGCAGTGGAGCACATGCCGCGCCTGAAGCAGCGTTTCATGCTGGCGGCCATGGGGCGGTAAGAGCAAAAGAATAAATCGGCAAAACCGCCCGGAAGGGCGGTTTTTTGTGTAAGAAACAAGCATGTTCCTCACGCTGCTCATCCTCCTCGCCGCCATTGTCATTGCCGTGCCTTTGTCCCGTTACGCGGGGCTGGGAAGCATTCTTGGCTACCTCGCCGCGGGGGTGGCCATTGGCCCTTCCGTGCTGGGGCTGGTGACCAATGTGAACGAGATCAGCGATGTCTCGGAACTCGGCGTAACCATGCTGCTGTTTCTCATCGGGCTGGAGCTGCGGCCACATCGGCTTTGGGTGCTGCGCAAGGCGGTGTTTGGCATGGGGGCGGGGCAGATGATCCCCACCTCCCTGATGCTGGCAGGGCTGCTCATGCTGTTTGGCGTGCCAGGGCGGGAGGCCGCGGTGCTGGGCATTGGGCTAGCACTCTCTTCCACCGCCATTGCGCTACCGCTGCTGTCTGAGCGCAATTTGCTGCCGACCATATCCGGGCGAGACGCTTTTGCAGTGCTGCTGTTTCAGGACATGGCGGCAATTCCGGTGCTGGCCCTGCTGCCCATTCTGGCGGGCAGCGGAATGCCACATTTCTCTTGGGAAGACGTAGGGCGCGGTGCGGCGGCTGTGGCGGTGATTCTGGGTGCCGGCATTCTGCTGGTGCCACAGCTCTTTCGCATGGTGGCGGCGGCCAAGGTGCCGGAGGTGTTCACCGCCACGGCGTTGCTGCTGGTGGTGGGCACGGCAGCGTTGGCGAATTGGGCGGGGCTTTCCGCCTCTCTGGGCGCGTTCCTGGCGGGGGTGATGGTTTCGGATTCCGATTACCGGCACGAATTGCAGGCTGACATCGCGCCCTTCGAGGGCCTGCTGCTTGGGTTTTTCTTTATCTCCGTCGGCATGTCGGCGGATATTGGCCTGCTGTTCAGTCGGCCGCTGGAGATTTTGCTGCTGGTGATCGGCTTCACAACGGTGAAGGCATGCATTGCCTTTGCGGTCAGCTATCTGCGGCGGCGGCTTGCCCGGGCGGCTCTGCGGTTTGCCTTGGCCCTGCCGGAAGGTAGCGAATTCGGGTTCGTGCTGTTCGCCGCCGCCGTGGCGGAAGGCACGCTGAACAAATCCCTGGCGGCGGAGGCAACCCTGGTCATCGCGCTTTCGATGATGCTCTCCCCCGTGTTGTTCTCCCTCTCGGAGCGCTTGGTTATGCCGCGGCTGGAAGCAAGGAAACAGCAGCGCCCGTTCGACCGGCTGGAAGATGTGCAGGCAACCCCCGTCATCATCTGCGGTTTTGGCCGTGTGGGGCAAATCATCGGGCGGGTGCTGGCAATGCAGAAAATCCGCTTCACCGCACTGGACCGCAGCTCCGCCCAGGTGGATTTCATCCGCCGTTTTGGCGTGAAAGTGTTTTACGGTGACCCCACCCGGGAGGAGCTGATGCGCTCCGCCGGGGCGGAGAGCGCGAAAGTGCTGGTGCTGGCACTGGATGACATGGACGCCAGCGTGGCCGTGGCGGAAATGGTGCGCCGGAAATTTCCGCAAGTGCGCGTGGTGGCCAGGGCGCGCAACCGCCACCATGTGCACCGGCTGATGGCGGCCGGGGTTGATCTGTTTGTACGCGAGACGTTTTTTTCTTCGCTGCGGTTAACCGAAATTGTGCTTGAGGAGCTGGAGATACCCGCGGCGCGTGCCAAGCGCGCGATCGAGCTGTTTCGCAAGCACGATGACCAGATTCTGCACGAGACCTATGCTTTTGGAAATGACGAGGGCAGGCTGATCCAAACCGCGCAGGACGCCGCAAAGGAATTGCAGGACCTGTTTGAAACCGATCAGAGCGATTTCGAGGAAGACGGCCACACCGCCTGACTATCACACTCACCTGGCTGCGATAGCCTGCCGCGCCAGAGGGCCTCAGCCGCTGTTTGACCGGAGCGCCAGAATCGCTAAACAGGCCCCGTGCGGGCGTGGCGAAATCGGTAGACGCACCGGACTTAAAAACCGATTGGAGACCAAATTTTACATATAACTATTTGATTTAAATAAATCTTTTTAGATCAAATACTTACACAGTCCTTACACACCCCTCGACTTTCGCCCAAAAAGCGCGTATGCGAACGCGTATGTCGCCCAGTCATGAACTCATGGGAGGCCAACTCCATGTGTACAAACGGGAAAACTCCCGTTTCTGGCAGTGCGCGGCCTTCCTGAAGGGCCGTAATCATCGCATCAGCACCAAGGAAGAAGGCCTGGCGCAGGCCAAGGAATTTGCCGAAGACTGGTTTCTGGAGCTGCGCGGAAAAGTGCGCCGCGGTGAAATTCGCGGCGGCGGCATCACTTTCGACAAAGCCGCAGATCAGTTTCTGAAAGAGTTCATCGCGCTGACGGCCGGCGAGCGCAGCCCGATTTATGTGCAAGGCCATCAAGACCGTCTGCGGGTGCATTTGCGCCCCTTCTTCGGCAAGAAGGAGCTGACCGAGATCACCCCCGGCATGGTGCAGGATTATCGCATTCACCGGATGACCTCGCGCAAGCATCCACAGACCGGCGAGCCGATGCGGCCGGCCAAGAACACCCTCCACCAGGAAATTGTTTGTCTCCGCCAGGTGCTCAAATGTGCCAACCGGCACGGCTGGCTGGCCTATCTGCCGGACCTTTCCGCGCCGTTCCGGGCCTCGGGCAAGGTCTCGCATCGCGGCTGGTTCTCGTTGGAGGAGTACAACCAGCTCTGGCGGGCGACGCAGAAGCGCGCAAAAAATCCGCCGAAGCCGCGCTGGCGGCGGTCGTGCGAACAGTTGCACGACTATGTGCTGCTCATGGCAAATACCGGGTTGCGGCCGGACGAAGCTGCCCGGCTGCAATTCCGGGATGTGACCGTGGTGACGGACGAAGCCACGGAAGAACGTATCCTGGAAATCGAGGTACGCGGCAAGCGCGGCACTGGCTATTGCAAAAGCATGCCGGGGGCAGTGATCCCGTTCGAGCGGCTGCGCAATCGGTTACGGCCGGTGATTGAAGAGAGCGAGGACGGAGAAGAAAAGTCAGGCCGCTCCGAGTCGGCCTCTGTCGAGATGGTCAAGCCCAAGCCCACCGACCTGCTGTTCGACCGCAGCCATCGCGAATTGCTGAAAACGGTGCTGGAGGAAGAGGAACTGAAATTTGACCGCGAAGGCAATCGCCGGACGGCTTACAGCCTGCGCCATACCTATATCTGTCTGCGGCTCATGGAGGGCGCTGACATCTATCAGATCGCCAAAAACTGCCGGACTTCGGTCGAAATGATCGAAAAATACTACGCGATCCACCTCAAAAACACCCTGGATGCCGCGGCGATCAATGTCCGCAAATCGAAGGCCAAGAAGCCTACCCGGCTGACAACCAAAGAGAAATAGAACCCCCTCCCCTTTGACCTGGGACCATTTGCAGTTACAGTGCCGCCCATGCGGGCGTGGCGAAACTGGTAGACGCACCGGACTTAGACGACGAATTGAGTGCGCGCGGGGAAACCTGCGATGTAGAACTGCTCAAATTCGGGGAACCCTGTAAAATGGCAACCC